>WRIE01000021.1 GCA_009782875.1 Eubacteriaceae bacterium
CCGCCTTTCGTTTTTTTTGGAGTCTAGACAATTCCAATATTACATGAAAGGCGGCCCAATTGTATAACTTTTTGACTCCCACCCGCATAGCGGGTGGTTTTTTGTTGATGGCATTTGACACTTCGCATCGATTCGATGCAAAGTGCCCCATGCCATCAACAGGCTAAAGCCTAGGGCAGAAAAACAAAAAAATGCGCCAAGATGGCGCATCTGCCCGTTTTCATATCTGGTTTGTGCCAGCACCAGTCGGCATGGGCTCAATTTAAGAAAAAGCAGGAAAAATGTAAATAGATGAAACAAAACTAACCTTGAGCATGGGCAGGTTGTCATGAGGGTCACGAAAGAATAAATGCAGGATTAGAAGCAACATGCAAAAAATGCAAACAATGAACATAGATCTTCATGACTAAAAGGTGCCCTATTTTTCTAGCCCTTTTTTAGGATAGTGTCAAGTTGTTGACAACGCCTCGAACTTGACCGGCTTCCCTCCAACCCACTAGCACGAGCATGGCCTCTGGCCGAAGAATTCCAGCATTTGCGGCAGGTGCCTTTTTTTCTTCAGCTTAATTGTGATTTCCTCCGTGCCCACCATTGCCTCGCCAGAGTTTTTGACAAACCTGTTGTATATGGTTTCAGCCTCGCGATGCTCATTTCCAGGCAAAGACATGGCAAGCAGCCTGTAAAGGTTGTGTGCCAAAATTGTCATTGTGAAGTCGAAGTCCGCCTTGACCACCATCCCGGAAGAGTTCCGGTTCTAGTGGAAGCGAAGAGATATTTACGGAAGAAGAAATGAAGGAAGCATACTTTAAAAGATGGCAAGTGGAGAATTCTTGGGCGCATTGTTGGATCGCTCATTACGAGGGCTCTGGCGAGGTCGTGCTTTATTGCTCCAGCTTGGCCTGGATAGCTGCTGTCATTCACATTTACGACCATATCAGACTTTTCTGTCTATTTAGTTATCTTTATAGGCATTCTATATTTTAAAGCTTTAATGCGTGAAGAGAATAATTTGCACAATAAAAAACCTTTTGCATCAGCAGAAGTCAGCCGGGATGTTGTGCTTTTTATTGTCATAATATACATGGGCAAGATAAAGGCCATGGGCAGGGGCTGTTGGCCCACCAGCATCGCGGATGCCTGTGTCAAGCATTTGGCTAGCCGCATCTGGGGCTAGCCTGCCAGAAGCAGAATGGACAATGGTTCCTGTGATAATACGCACCATATTATATAAAAACCCGTCAGCGCACACATCGATACGGACCATTCCCATCCATTCGCTTATGTCAATGGAATAGATAGTCCTTATTGTAGTTTTTATCGAGCTTCCAGTAGACATAAATGCGCAAAAATCGCGGCAGCCTACGAGGGGTTCGACGGCCTTTGCCATTTTGAGAATGTCTATATGGTAGCCATATGCCCAAACCTTTCCAGCCAGGAGCGGGTTGGACCGGTAATCGCATGACACTAAGTACGTGTATTGTTTCTTTGCAGCGTCTTTGCGGGCATTAAAAGAAGGCGCTACTTCAATAGCGCCGATAATTGATATATCAAAATCAAGTTGGGAATTCAAAGCTTTGGGGATTTTCTCTAAAGTCATTTTTGTGTTTATCTTGATGTTTGCCATTTGGGCGATTGCATGGACTCCAGCGTCGGTTCTGCCGGAGCCTGTCAACGGGCAATCTTGGCCGTATATCAATTTGGCAGCCCTTTGTATCTCGCCTTGCACTGTGCGCTGGTTTGCCTGCACTTGCCAGCCTGCATAATTTGTTCCGTCGTAAGCGACTTTTAGCAAGATGTTGCGTGTCATCTATTAACGAGGACCCCGCTTGCGACCATAGAGCAAAACACAATAACCATCACAACATTGGCAGTATAGTCAAGTTTTGTGTATTCAAGCAGCTTCATGCGTGTCCTGCCCTCGCCTCCTGTATAGCAGCGTGATTCCATCGCCATTGCGAGCTCATATGCCCTCTGGAATGCGCTTACAAAAAGCGGCACTAGAATTGGGATGAAGCTCTTTGCCCTTTGGGCAAAACTGCCGCTTTGGAAATCTGCCCCCCGGGACATCTGCGCTTTCATAATCCGGTCTGTCTCGTCGACCAAAGTCGGAATAAAGCGCAAGGCGATGCACATCATCATGCTCATGTCGTGTGCGAACCTTTTCAGCAAAGGGATCTTTAAAAACAACGCTTCCAGCCCGTCAGTCAAATCAATGGTGGATGTGGCCAGCGTCAGCATCGACGCGCTGCTGATCAACATGAAAATACGCGCAGCCATGATCCCTGCTTGCCTAAGCCCTTGCCAAGTGCCTTTAAAGACGAATATCCTGAAGGCCTCATCTCCGGGAATAGTCAAAATGCTCATCAGCATTGTAAGGGATACGACAAAAAGAACCGGTTTTAGCCCCTTGACAACATACCCCACTGGGACTTTGGATGAAAGAACTACACTTGAAAGGAAAACTCCTGCGAAAATAAACCCATAAATGTTGTTAACCCAGAACAGGCAGAAAATAAAGAAAAACACTGCCTTGAGTTTGGTTCTTGGGTCAAGGGCGTGTATTGGAGAGTCGGCTGGATAGTATTGGCCTATTGTAATATCTTGTAACATTATTTACCCGCCAAACTGCTGTGCCATTTTAGTATTTCATCTATAGCGCCTTCAATCGAGAAGACAGAGTCGTCTACCGGGATGCCTCTTTTTTTCAGCTCAATCAAGAGCTGTTTTGATTGTGGAGGCGCAAGCCCCGAAGACAACAGAAAATCGCTGTCAGCAAATACTTCGGCTGTTCGCCCGTATCTTAATAGGCGGCCTTTGGAAAAGACCATAACCTTATCACAGTAATGGGCCACATCATCCATGTTGTGGCTCACAAGGATAATGCAGATGCCTAGTTCCTTGTTCATTTTTTGGATACTGTCAAGCAGGTCTGCCCTGCCTGCGGGATCCAGCCCGCTGGCAGGCTCGTCCAGCACCAGGATCTGAGGCTTCATAGCCAAGACTCCAGCAATTGCGACCCTGCGTTTTTGGCCCCCTGACAGCTCAAAAGGCGAAAGGTCTTTGACCGTCTCGAAATCCAAGCCTACAAGCTCGATTGACTCTTTAGCGAGAAAATCTATTTTTTCTTTGTCAAACCCCAAGTTTTTCGGGCCAAAGCAGACATCCTTGTAGACAGTTTCCTCAAAAAGCTGGTACTCGGGATATTGGAAGACTATTCCCACCCTTTTGCATATCTCTCTCATAGGCACAGACTTCGAGTTGACATCTATGCCATTGACGATTACTGTGCCTTTTGTTGGCGCAAGCAACCTATTTAGGTGTTGGATCAAAGTGGACTTGCCTGATCCTGTAGGCCCAATGACTCCGATAAAGTCTATGGCGCCAACATCAAAAGATACGTCCTCTATAGCCATTTGCTCGAAGACGGTTCCTTGGGCGTATATATGGGTTAGATCCCTTACTTCAATTGACATATATCCTCTACAAGACCTTCGACATCCAAGGTGTTTTCCCTGATTGGAATGCCGTTTTCCCTGAGTATAGAAGCGATTTGGACTATTTCAGGCACTCCGAGCCTTAATGAGCGCAGCCTGCCCGAATCCGAGAAAGCTTTCGCCGGAGGCAAGTCGAAAGCGATTTTTCCGTTTTCCATTGCGATGATCCTGTCTGCGTTGACTAATTCCTCCATATAGTGGGTAATCAGCACGACAGTCACCCCCTCCTCTTTATTGAGGCGGAGTGCTGTGGTGATGACTTCTGCTCTGCCATTTGGGTCTAGCATGGCGGTAGACTCATCCAAAATGATACAGCGGGGATTCATAGCCAAGACACCTGCTATGGCAACCCTTTGTTTTTGGCCGCCTGAAAGCTGGTGCGGCTTTTTCAAGCGGGAAGAGTACATTCCTACGGATGTTAGAGCTGAATCTACGATACCACGGATCTTAGTTTGTTCAATTCCGAGGTTTTCTACTCCAAAGGCGACATCTTCCTCTACAATGGTCGCGACAATCTGGTTGTCGGGGTTTTGGAAGACCATGCCTATGTTTCGGCGGATTTGGATCAGGGATTTCTCATCTTTGGTATCCATCCCCAAGACATTTACGCTACCCTCAGTTGGCAGTATCAATCCATTCAGCATTTTTGCGAATGTCGACTTGCCAGATCCGTTATGGCCTACGATTCCAACAAACTCTCCCTGCGCTAAATCCAGGTCAATCCCGTCTACTGCATAAGAATCACTGTCGGAGTCATATTTATAGCGCACACCCCTTACTTGAATCATCATGCCCCGACGCAGGATTCCCCACAAATACAATGTGGTGGAAAAGTGCGCCGCTCCCTTCTGTTTGTGAATGTTTTTCTAAGTCTAGCCTTCTGTACTTTTAACGCCATGGAGCCAAAACTCCACTTTGCCAGCATCAATCATGGTTAGCCCGTCAAGCAGGACACTAACAGTGTATTCTTGATATACCTATATTCTTTCCCTATGGCTTCTTCTCAACAACCCTAGGGGCTGCAATGATAGCGGGTTGTTGATAATTTCCATATTTTAGCACAATTATCCAGCAAATAGCAAACCCGGACGTTTATATTATTCAACCGCCCGGTACGCTTATGTGGAATTTAGATTATTCTGTTAAACAAGTTCTAGTATCGCTGTCGCGGCGCCGTCTCCACGCCTGTTGCCCAGCCTGTAGATACGGGTGTACCCGCCTGGCCTATCCTTGTATTTCTCGGCGATTTCCTCAAACAAAATATAAACCACATCTTTTTCATATATCCAAGCCGCAGCCATCCTGCGGGCATGGAGGTCTCCCCTTTTGCCAAGGGTTATCATTTTGTCAACTAAGCGCTTTGTCTCTTTGGCGCGCTCAACAGTCGTTACGATCCTTCCATGTTTCAAGGTTTGGGTAGTCAATCCCCTGAGCATGGCTTTGCGCTGGTCAGTGGGCCTGCCCAGTTTGCGATTCTTGCCCATAGTCAAGTCCTCCTGCTATTCGTCGTTCTGTCTAAGAGACAAGTTCATTTCACTTAGCCTCTTCTTGATCTCGTTAAGGGATTTCTTGCCCAAGTTGCGAACCTTAGACATATCCTCCTCAGACTTGCTGATAAGCTGCTCAACTGTGTGGATATCAGCACGCCTCAAACAGTTGGTTGAACGCACTGAAAGCTCAAGCTCCTCTATTGACATTTCCAGGGCTTTTTCTTTCTCGTCCTCTTCACGCTCAACCATCAAATTCATGTTTTGAAGATTGTCGTTTAGGTCGATAAAAAGCTGGAAATGGTCATTTAAGACTTTTGATGCTAAGGATATGGATTCCTCAGGCGTTATTGTCCCATTTGTCCAAACTTCAAGTGTAAGTTTGTCATAGTCTGTGACATTGCCTACCCTAGTATTCTCGACAACAAAATTCACCTTAGTCACCGGTGTGAATACTGAATCCACCGGAATTGTGCCAATCGGCGTGTCTTCCTTCTTGTTTTTCTCGCTTGGGACGTAGCCGCGCCCAGACTCTACTGTCATAGACATGTTTAATTCAGCCCCTTTCATGAGCAGGGCAATATGCGCCTCTGGATTGAGGACTTCCACGTCTGCGTCAACAGAGATGTCTGAAGCAAGTATGTTTCCCTCGCCAGTCACGTTTAGATAGACAGTTTTGGGACCTTCGTCGTGCATTTTAAACACGACTTTTTTCAAGTTTAAAATAATCTCCAAAACGTCTTCGGCAATTCCCTCGATTGTTGTGAACTCGTGGAGCACACCGTCAATCTTGACGCTGGTTATCGCATATCCCGGCAAAGAAGAAAGCATTATCCTGCGAAGCGAATTTCCAAGAGTTGTGGCGTATCCACGCTCTAGCGGCTCGATGATAAATTTCCCATACGTGCGGTTGTGCATTGGATCTGCAATCTCAATATTCGGTTTCTGAAACTCTAACACAACTAATAACCCCCAAATAACTCATAATTGGATCATCGAGGTAAGGAATAATGCTACTTGGAATAAAGCTCAACGATTAGATGTTCCTCGACTGGAATTTCTACATGCTCTTTTGTTGGCATGAAGAGCACGCTCCCTTTCAGCTCGTCAAAATCTACACTCAAAAAGTCAGGAACTCTTTTTCCAGAGTTGTTTTCAACGATCTCAACAAACTTTTGAGATTTTTTTGACTTGTCTTTAACTAAAATTGTCTGGCCTGGCTTGACAAGATATGACGGAATATTCATTTTTTTGCCATCTACTGTAAAGTGGTTGTGCCTCACCAACTGCCTTGCTTCTTTTCTGGAGTTGGCAAATCCAAGCCTGTAGACCACATTATCCAAGCGGGACTCTAAGATAGTAAGCAAGTTGTCGCCTGTCCTGCCTTGTTTTCTATCAGCTTCTTCGAAATAATGCTTGAACTGCTTTTCAAGCACTCCATAAATCCGTTTGACTTTTTGCTTCTCGCGAAGCTGAGTGCCATATTCGCTTAGCTTTGAATTCCTCTTGCCGTGTTGGCCAGGGGCAGATTGCCTCTTTGTCAAAGCACACTTTTCTGTATAGCATCTGGATCCCTTCAAATAGAGCTTTTCCTTTTCACGGCGGCAAAGCCTGCAACTGGCATCGGTATATTTAGCCATTTTATTTATTCTTTCCTTTCGCTAGTTAAGCTTAAGCTAGACCCTTCTGCGTTTCGGCGGCCTGCAACCGTTGTGTGGAATCGGGGTGACGTCTTTGATGGAGATGATTTCTAGGCCTGCGCCTTGAAGGGCGCGGATTGCAGCTTCCCTGCCTGACCCAGGTCCTTTCACAAAGACATCAACGATCTTCAAACCGTGTTCCATAGCGCGTTTTGCAGCCTCGTTGGCAGCATTCTGGGCAGCGAAAGGTGTTGACTTCCTTGAACCACGAAATCCGAGTTCACCAGCGCTCGACCATCCTAGCACATTGCCTCCAACATCGGAGAGGGTCACTATTGTATTGTTGAAAGAAGAATGGATATGCGCTTGGCCTTTTTCTATATTCTTCTTGACTCTCTTTTTTCGTCCACGTAATGTTTTCTTTGTAGCCAAATTGGACCTCCGCTATTTCTTTGACTTTTTGCCCACAGTTCTTTTCGGGCCTTTTCTGGTTCTCGCGTTCGTCTTGGACCTCTGGCCCCTGACCGGGAGGTTCCTCCTATGGCGCAATCCCCTATAGCAGCCAATTTCCATTAGCCTCTTAATGTCAAGGGATATTTCCCTCCTTAAATCGCCCTCTACTGTGTATGACGAGTCGATTATGTTTCGCAAGCTGTTGACTTCAGCTTCTGACAAATCCTTGATACGGATATCGCCGCTAATGCCGGCTTCGTTCAGAATCCTGTTTGACAAAACTCGACCAATGCCGAAAATGTAGGTCAAGCCTATCTCAACGCGTTTGTCATTTGGCAAATCGACGCCAGCTATTCTTGCCATTTAGCTTATTCCTCCGATATAAATGTTAGCCACTCTATCCTTGCCTCTGTTTGTGCTTAGGATTCTCGCAAATGACCATTACTCTGCCTTTGCGTTTTATTATTTTGCATTTTTCGCATATACGTTTAACGCTTGGCCTTACTTTCATTATCTTTTTTGGCGCTTAGATAACCCCGCCTTATTAGGCAGCGTGAGAAATGCGCCTTCTCCTTGTTAATTAAAATGCGGGCTAAATGCTTCAGCCCCCACCAGCTAAGGTTTTTTTTGCCCTTCGCCAATGCTGTACTATGGCTTCTGCCCTTCAGCACTCTCATGCCAAACTAAGGCAAAAGCGCGAGCTTGAAACGCAAGAGGCCATAAAATACATCTGACTATCATCAATACTTGCTAGGGCAACAAGCGATTGCAGATTAGCCCAGCCTTTATGGGCGCCAAGTTGCTAGCACCTATTTATTGGTTTAAGCAATTCAATTCAGCAGCCTATTCGTAAGCCATGCCGGCTATGGCAAGCCTTGTTGTTCCCATTGCTTGTTGCCAGAAAGTTTTTTTGCCACCTGGGCTGGGCAAAATCAACCACAACTATTTTGCTTGTGCCCTGCATTGGGCATAGGCAGCTTGGTTGCCACAGCCTAGGCAGCCCCACACACACAAGAGGTTACTTTCCTTTTTCACGCCAGATAATTCTCGCTTTTGTAGGGTCGTATGCTGAGAGTTCCATAGTGACTTTGTCACCTGGCAGGATTTTGATATAATTCATCCGCAGTTTCCCTGAAATATGCGCGAGAACTTCATAGCTGTTATCAAGCCTGACTTTGAAATTTGTGTTAGGAAGAGCCTCTATTACAATTCCTTCTACTTCGATGTAATCACTTTTGCTCAAATTATTCCCTTTCTTTGCCTGGTTGTTTATAGCTATACAAAATCTTTCTTATGCAAGCGTCTGCGTCATCCCTTTCAATCATAGCGCCAAATCCTTCGATGACGGTTAATGTCTTGGCTATATGTTTGACTTTTTTGCGCTTTGGGCTTGCTACCTTGCGTGAACTGCCATCAACCAATAACACATATGTCTCGCTCTCGACTTTTGCGACAACCATGTGCTTGCCTTTGTCCCTCCCAGCCTTGCTTATAACTATCTGGCCTTTTTCCAATTCGCCTTCCAACGCTTTTTCCATACTACAACTCCGTGAGTATCACCGGTGTTCCACTTGTAATGGCGATTGTATTCTCATAATGGGCGGACAAACTTTCATCAGCGGTTTTAGCGGTCCATCCGTCGGCCATGAGTTTTGTCTTGTGCGTCCCTTGGTTCACCATCGGCTCGATGGCAAGAGTCATGCCTTTTTCTAACCGCACTCCCCTGCCCGCTTTCCCGAAGTTGGGGACGCTTGGATCCTCATGCATCTTAGATCCAATGCCGTGGCCAACATAATCGCGTACTATGGAAAAACCATTGGCTTCAACATGGGCTTGGATTGCTGCCGAGATATCTTGGAGCCTGCATCCGGGTTTGCAGTATGCAAACCCTTCATAAAAGGACTGCCTAGTGACATCTATTAAGCGCTGGGCTTCCTTGCCAATACTACCCACACCGATTGTGTCAGCACAGTCACCCACATACCCGTTGAATATTGCGCCCACATCTATGCTCACGATATCGCCTTCAACCAAAATCCGCTCTAGGGAAGGGATTCCGTGGACGATCTCGTCATTGACCGAAGCGCATATGGATTTGGGGAAGCCGTTGTAGTTCAGAAACGCCGGGACTGCATTCTCGCTCAAGATTACGTCCAAGGCAATTTGATCAAGCTCCAACGTGCTAACACCGGGTTTTACTGCTTCCAGGGTTTTGGCCAAGGCTTTTTTTGTGATGCGCCCAGCCATTAGCATTATTTCAATCTCATGATCCGTTTTTATATTTATCATTAGTCTTAAGCGAGCTTGTCAAGGATACTAAAGATCTGGTTTGTCACATCCTCAATTGGCGCGCTAGCATCAACATGTTTGGCAAGTCCGTTGTTCTCGTAGTAGGCTACTAACGGCTTGCTTTTTTCATCATACTCCACTAGCCTCTTCTCGACAGTTTCTGCCTTGTCGTCATCCCTTTGGTAGAGCTCGGTTCCGCAATTGTCACAGACGTTCTCAACCTTTGGCGGGGCTGTTATAATGTGGTATGCTGAACCGCAATTGCCGCAGACGCGCCGTCCGGCAATGCGTTCGATTAATGGCGCATAATCAACTTGGAGGTTGATTGCCGCGTCGATTTGTTCCCCAAGCCCGACTAAAGCGTCTGCTTGGGCTAAAGTCCTTGGAAAGCCGTCTAACAGGTATCCGTGTCGGCAATCCTCTTCGCTGATCCTGTCTTTGAGCATCCCCACAGTCAAGCTGTCAGGCACAAGAAGCCCATTGTCCATATAGGTTTTTGCCTCAAGGCCTAGGGGGGTCTCTTCTCTTAAGTTTTTCCTAAAAATATCGCCAGTTGAAATATGGGGCACATCGTACCTGGCTGCAATTTGGGTGGCTTGGGTGCCTTTTCCGGCTCCCGGCGGTCCGAGTATTATTATTTTCAAGCTTCCCATCCTTATTTCAAGAAACCTTTATAGTTGCGCATTATCATGTGCTGCTCCAATGCCTCCACTGTTTCCAAGGCAACACCTACTACGATCAATAAGCTGGTGCCAGTAAACTGCAAGTCCTCCGTGCCAATGATCATGCTTGCGATAGTCGGCAAAATTGCAATCATCGCAAGGAACAGGGAGCCCGATAAGGTCAAGCGGTTTAGAATCCTGGTTAGATAAGTGACTGTGGGTTTGCCAGACCTGATGCCTGGGACAAATCCACCGTATTGCTGCAGATTCTCTGCCACTTCTTCCGGATTGAATGTCACCATAGTATAAAAGAAGGTAAAAGCGACAATCAAGACCACATACATCACCATTGTCCATGGTTTGGTCATCACCAGGGCGTCAGATATGGAGGCAAGCACCCTGTTGTTCGGGAAAAACGCTGCAATCTGGCTCGGGAACAAGACTAGCGTTTGGGCGAATATGATCGGGATGACACCGGATTGGTTCACTTTCATCGGCAGATGGGTATTCCTGCCGCCATACATTTTCCTGCCGACTACCCTTTTGGCGTAACTGACAGGTATTTTGCGGGTGCCTTCTTGGACGGCCACGACACCGATGATTGAAATAAGCCCAAAGAGCAGCATTACAATCACGATGTAGAATGGATAGCTTCCAACGAGTATCCCATTATATATATTTGCAATTCCGGCAGGCAAACCTGAAATGATGCTGATGAAGATTATCATCGAAATGCCGTTTCCGATGCCTTTGTCTGTTATCTGCTCGCCTAGCCACATGAGAAATGAGGTTCCGGCGCAGATAATGGTTGTGATAAGCACGACTACATACCAGCGGTCTACTGTTAAAAACGAGTCAAAACCAAGTGTCATGCCTAGCGCTTGGATGATAGCAAGGACTGCAGCCACGTATTTAGTATACTTGGCAATTTTTTTCTGGCCGGCATCCCCTTCCTTGTTCAAACGCTCAAGTGCGGGAATAGCCATGGACAGCAAATTCATGATGATTGAGGCGTTGATGTAAGGCTGGATCCCCATTGCAAAAACAGAAAAATTCTTGAAATTGTTGCCTGTGATCACGTTCAACAAACCCAACACACTATTCGCCTCAATATACGCCGCTAATACGTCCAGATTGATATATGGCACTACTATTGCGGATCCGAAACGATAGATGATAAGCAGCATGAAGGTGTATAACAGCCTGCTGCGCAGATCCGGCAAGTTCCATGCTCTTTTTATCGTATCGACCATTTAGATTTCCTCAAGTTTTCCGCCTGCCGCAAGGATCTTTTCTGCCGCGTTTTTTGTGGCTTTTGTCACCTTAACGGTAAGCGCTTTGGTTAGCTCCCCGTTGCTTAGAATTTTAACTAGTTTATACTTATTTTTTATTACTTTTCTTTCTTTCAGGTTTTCGATTGTCACAGTCTCCCCGTCCTCAAACTTGTTTTCGAGGTCCTCAATCTTGACAATCCCATATACTTTTTTGAAAGGCTTGTTGGAAAATCCCCTTTTGGGAACCCTCCTGGTCAGGGGCATTTGGCCTCCCTCAAAACCGGGCCGCACACCGCCGCCTGAGCGGGAGTTCTGGCCGCCTTGGCCGCGCCCTGCGGTTTTGCCTTGGCCTGTTGCTGTCCCGCGACCTTTGCGCTTCCTTTCTTTTCTTGAACCCTCTGCGGGTCTCAGATTATGAAGTTTCAATTTGGCCGCCTCCTATAGCTCTTCAACTTTGAGCATAAAGCCGATTTTTTGAATTAATCCCATAAGCCCGGGCTCTTCGTCGCGGATTATGCTTTGGTTGATTTTGCGAAGCCCAAGGGATTTGACCATTCTGCGTTGGTGCTCACTTCTGCCAATCAAACTCCTGCAAAGAGTTATTTTATATTGTTTGCCCAAAATGTGCAACGCTCCTATCTAAGAATTTCCTCAACGGTCTTGCCCCGTTTTGCGGCAACTTCGTTGATGTCCATCATGGAAAGCAACCCCGTGATCGTGGCTTTGACCATGTTGTGGGGGTTGTTGGAGCCGATTGACTTAGTCCTGACATCCTTTATCCCCGCAAGCTCAAACACTGCCCGAGCCGGACCCCCAGCTATGATGCCGGTTCCCTCGGGTGCTGGGATTATTAGCATTTTGCCTGCCCCGTACTTTCCGATGACTCTATGTGGAATGCTTGAGCCGCGCAGGTTGATTTTCACCATGTTTTTCTTCGCGTCCTCAATGCCTTTGCGTATAGCCTCAGGAATCTCGATAGCTTTTCCAATTCCGCAGCCTACGTGACCTGCTTCGTCACCCACTACTACGAGGCAGCTAAAACGCGGATTTTTTCCGCCTTTGACAACTTTCGTTACACGGTTGATGGACACTACTTTTTCTCTGATGTCCAGCTCCGCCGGGTTAAACAATTGTGCCATTCATTGTGCCTCCTTAAAATTTCAGGCCGCCTTCCCTGGCAGCTTCAGCAAACTCTTTTACCCTGCCGTGGTAAAGATAGCCGTTGCGGTCAAAGACTACGCTCTCATAACCTTTCTCAAGCGCTGAAGCGGCTATGGCTTTTCCGACCTGTTTGGCAGCTTCCGTATCGTTTGTTTTCTCCAATATCTCTTTTAGATTTTGGGTAGTAGCAGCGGCAAGGGTTGTGCCGTTTATGTCGTCAATGAGTTGGGCATAAATATACTTGTTGCTTCTGAACACGCACAGCCTTGGGCGCTCTGGGGTGCCAGAGATTTTCCCCCGGATCCTCAAGTGCCTTTTAAGCCGATTTTTATTCCTTGAAGTTTTCTTAATCACTTTATTATCGATCTCCTTTAACCGGCTTTACCGACCTTAAGCTTGATTGTCTCATTTGCATACCTAATCCCTTTGCCTTTGTATGGCTCAGGCGGCCTTTTCTTGCGTATGTTGGCAGCGTGCTGGCCAACTTTCTGCTTGTTGATGCCTCTGACAAGAATCCTGTTGTTGCCTTCCACTGTCGTTGTAACACCTTCCGGGTCATCCATTTCGACTAGGTGGGAGTAGCCAAGGTTTAAAACCAGTGTGTTGTCTTGCTTGGTTGCCCTGTATCCCACACCAACGATTTGCAGCTCTTTGACAAAGCCTTCATGGACTCCTGTAACAAGGTTGAATATCAGTTTTCGCGTCAAACCGTGCAAAGCCTTGTTTTGCTTCTTGTTGTCAGGCCTCTGAACTGTTAGAACGCCATCTTCAATTTTAACAGTCATTCCTTGATTGTAGTAAAGATCAGCTTCGCCCATGGGACCCTTGGCTTTTATATATCCAAAGGAGGTTTCAACATCAACTCCCGGCGGAATTACTACCGGCATTTTGCCTATTCTTGACATATCTGTGTGCCCTGCGCTACCAGATATAGCAGAGGACTTCACCTCCTATTTTCGACTTGCGGGCATTGCGGTCAGTCATAATGCCGTTTGAGGTCGAGATTATTGCAACACCCAAACCATTGAGGACTTTGGGCACTTCGTCTTTTGACGCATATATGCGAAGCCCAGGCTTTGAAATCCTCTTGAGTCCAGAGATGACCTTGGATTCTTTTACGCCATATTTGAGTGTAATCTCAATTAGTCCCTGCTTGTTGTCGGCGATATGCTTGACGCCTTGGATGTAGCCTTCATCAAGCATAATTTGGGCTATATTTTTCTTTATGTTGGACGCTGGGATAATTACAGACGGAAGCTTTGCGTTGTTTGCATTCCTGATTCTTGTGAGCATGTCTGCAATTGGATCTGTGACGGTACCACCCATCAATGCATCCTCCTTATTTTTTTATTCTCACCAGCTTGCTTTTTTGACACCTGGGATTTCACCACGGTAGGCAAGCTCTCTGAAACAAATCCTGCAAATGCCAAACTTGCGCAAGTAGGCATGCGGCCTTCCGCAAATTCTGCATCTGTTATAGGCCCTTGTTGAAAAGCGTGGCTCACGCTTTTGTTTCTCGATCATTGCTTTTTTCGCCATATGTCATCGCCTCCCTACTCTTGGGCAAAAGGCATGCCCAGCTGCTTTAGCAATTCCATGCATTCTTCATCGGTCTTTGCTGTTGTCACAAAAGTGATGTCCATCCCCTTTATATGCTCCACTTGGTCATAGGTTATCTCCGGGAAAATCAGCTGTTCGCGCACCCCCAAAGAGTAATTGCCTCTGCCATCAAATGAGGAGGGGGATACTCCGCGGAAGTCTCTAATCCTCGGGATAGCTATATTTATCAACTTGTCGGCAAAATCATACATGCGGTTTGCTCGAAGGGTGACCTTGGCTCCGATGTCCATGCCTTTTCTCAGCTTGAAGTTGGAAACCGACCTTTTGGCTTTTATGACTATGGGCTTTTGCCCGGATACGGCAGCCAGCTCTCGCACAGAAGTCTCCATGGCCTTGGCATTGTCTTTGATGTCTCCAAAGCGCACATTAAGCACGATTTTATCGATCTTCGGGATTTCCATGTCATTTTTATATCCGAATTTTTCTTTCATCGCCGGCACTATCGTCTGTTTATATTCTTCTTTAAGCCTGCTCATAATTACTCACCACCGAACGTTTCTCCGCATTTGCGGCAGAAGCGCACTTTTTTGCCATCAGAACCGATTTTATGCCCAGTCCTGACACCGCGCCTGCATTTGGGGCAGTACAGCTGCACATTCGAAATGTGCAAAGAGCCCTCAATATCAATAATTCCAGCTTGCCTCATCTCATTCGTGGGCTTCAAATGCTTTTTGCGCATGTTGACGCCCTCTACAATGACACGTTGGGTTTTTGGAAAGACTTTTATTATTTTTCCGCGCTTGCCTTTGTCTTTATCCTTCACCCCGGCTATCACAACAACTGTGTCGTCTCTTCTAACGTGCATAGAATCCTCCTAAATGACTTCCGGAGCAAGGGAGACAATTTTTGTGTATTGCTTTTCCCTCAACTCGCGGGCTACAGGCCCAAAAATGCGTGTGCCTCTTGGCTGCCCATCTTCCCTTATCAAAACTGCGGCGTTTTGGTCGAACCTCAAGTTAGTGCCGTCTTTGCGCCTGATGCTGTACACGGTCCTGACTATGACAGCCCTGACAACGTCGCCTTTCTTGACTGCGCCGCCGGGAGCGGCGCTCTTTACTGTGGCGACAATCACATCGCCGACAGATCCGTATCTGCGTTTTGAACCGCCGAGAACCCTTATACAAAGAATCTCCTTGGCACCTGTATTGTCTGCGACCTTTAAACGGGTCTCCTGTTGTATCATTTTTCTATCTTCCGGCTATGATAATTCTTGACTCGCCGGAAACTCCCTTCGAAGGGCCTTAGCCGTTTTTTGCTTTCTCTACGATTTCAACCAATCTCCAACGTTTGGTCTTGCTGAGGGGCCTGGTCTCCATTATTCTTACGGTGTCGCCCATGCCACATTCGTTGTTTTCATCGTGTGCGTAAAACCTTGTTGTTTTCTTCACCCTCTTTTTATATAGCGGGTGGTTCTTTATGGTTTCGACAGCGACGATAATCGTCTTGTCGTTCTTGTCGGAGACTACTTTGCCGATTCTTACTTTGCGATTTCCCCTATCCATTTAGCCTGCCTCTCAAATGTTTGCAGCATTGAGCTCGCGCAGCCTCAATACTGTTTTTATCCTTGCATAGTCTTTTTTGACCTGCCTGATGCGCATTGGGTTCTCTAATTGTCCAGTGGCATGTTGGAACCGAAGGTTAAACAGCTCTTCTTTCAGGTTTGCAAGCTCGTAGTTTAAATCGTCAGTAGTGCGCTGCGACAATTCATTAGCCTTCATTTGCATTATCACTTCCTTGCTGCGGTTTTTCCCTGACAATAAATTTTGTCTTTATTGGCAGCTTGTGCTGGGCAAGCCTCATGGCTTCCCTGGCAGTATCAACATCGACGCCTGAAAGCTCAAACATCACCCTGCCAGGTTTTACAACAGCTACCCAATACTCAGGGGAGCCTTTGCCCGAGCCCATGCGTGTCTCTGCCGGTTTTTTCGTCACACTTTTGTCTGGGAAAATTTTGATCCAGACTTTTCCACCCCTTCGGATGTACCTTGTCATGGCGACCCTGGCTGCTTCGATCTGGTTTGACTTGATCCAACCGGGCTCAAGCGCCACTATGCCGTAATCGCCGTATGTCAAAGTCGTGCCTCTTGAAGCCTTGCCTTTCATCCTACCGCGGTGGACTTTTCTATATTTGACCCTCTTTGGCATTAACATATTTTTATATCTCCTTTAGCTAGCTGAAAAGGGCTCTTTATTGCTGCTGTGGTGGTTGTTGCTGTTTTGTTGGCAAAACTTCGCCCTTGTTGATCCAAACCTTAACGCCGATTTTGCCATATGTTGTGTCAGCTTCGGCTGTTCCGTAATCGATGTTCGCGCGCAAGGTTTGAAGCGGCACATTTCCCTCAGAGTAAGACTCCGAGCGGGCAATCTCTGCCCCGTTGAGCCTTCCGCCAACCATGGTCTTGACTCCCTCTGCCCCGCCTCTCATTGCCCTTGTAATGGCTTGCTTCATCGCGCGCCTAAATGAAATCCTCTTCTCAAGCTGGCTTGCGATGTTTTCTGCCACCAACTGCGCGTCACAGTCAACATTTTTCACTTCCATCACATTGATGTTGACTATTTTGCCGGTCATTTTTTGGATTTGTTTGCGCAATACGTCAATTCCGCTGCCGCCTTTTCCGATAATCCTGCCTGGTTTGCCTGTGAAGATGTACAAGGTTACCCTGTTGGCGTTGCGCTCTATCTCAACTCTAGAAATGCCTGTCGAGTACTGAGTTTTTTTAATGTGTTCCCTGATTCTGTAATCTTCTATCAACAGATCAGCGAATTCCTTGTCTTTCACGTACCATCTTGACGACCAATCTTTGATAACTCCAACCCTAAGGCCGTGGGGGTTAACTTTCTGTCCCATCGAATGTCCTCCTATTCCCTTTCTTTCAAAATGACTTCCAGGTGCGAGCTCCTCTTGAGGATGATTGTTCCCCTTCCGTGAGACCTCGCCCTCATCCTTTTGAGGGTTGGACCTTGGTTTGCGCTCACACTGTGCACATATAGCCTAGAAACATCCATGTCATGGTTGTTCTCAGCGTTGGCTGCGGCAGACCTTAGCACTTTGCTGAATTCCTTCGAGGGCTTAGTGGTTGTAAGATTGCAAATATCTAAAGCTCTTTGGTAGTCTTTGCCCCTGATCAAGTCGGCGACCCGCTTTGCCTTCAATGGGGAGACGCGTATATACTTTGCGATTGCTCTCGCTTCCATATTTCCTCCAACTCGTTATCTTCCGCCGGTGCGTTTTTCGCCGGCATGGCCCCTAAAAGTCCTTGTAGGCGCGAACTCTCCCAGTTTGTGGCCGACCATGTCTTCTGTGATAAAAACCGGAACATGTTTTCTTCCGTCATGCACCGCAATTGTGTGGCTTACCATCTGGGGGAAAATTGTGCAGTCTCTGGACCAAGTCTTCAAAACCCGCTTCTCGTTTGCCAGGTTCATGTCCTCGATGCGTTTCAATAGCCGCTCATCGACGTATGGACCTTTCTTTGTAGATCTGCTCATATAGCTACTCCTTTAGAAAGACGCTTACTTTGTCCTTCTTCTGACTATATATTTGTCAGTACGATTTTTCTTTTTCCTTGTTTTATATCCAAGGGTCGGCTTGCCCCAAGGCGTGACCGGGCCAGGCTTGCCGATGGGGGCTTTGCCTTCGCCTCCGCCATGTGGGTGGTCTACTGGGTTCATTGCTGATCCGCGGACTGTGGGGCGGATGCCCATATGGCGCCTTCTGCCGGCTTTCCCAATGTTGACGTTTTGGTGGTCGATATTGCCCACTTGGCCGATTGTAGCCCTGCATCTCTTATGGACAAGCCTCATCTCGCCGGAAGGCAGCCTGAGTGTCACATACTCCCCTTCTTTTGCCATGAGCTGCACATAAGCGCCTGCAGAGCGAGCCATCTGCGCTCCTTTGCCAATCTTGAGCTCCACGTTGTGGATGATAGCCCCAACAGGGATATTCTCTAGGGGAAGGCAGTTGCCTGGCCTGATATCGGAACCGGGCCCGTTCATCACGGTGTCGCCGGTTTTTAGGCCCAAAGGCGCAATGATATATGTTTTTTGCCCGTCTTCATACTGGAGAAGGGCGATGTTCGAAGACCGGTTTGGGTCGTATTCAATGCCTACAACTTTCGCAGGCACACCGTCCTTGGCTCTTTTGAAGTCGATTATCCTGTATTTCTGCTTGTTGCCTCCGCCTTGGTGGCGCACGGTGATCCTTCCGGTATTGTTCCTGCCGCCTTTGTTATGCTTCTTTTCAAGCAGGGACTTTTCAGGGGTTTTTTTGTCTATTTCCTCAAAAGTCAAGACCGTCATGCCACGTCTGCCGGGGCTTGTTGGTTTATACTTTTTAATGCCCATTAGGTATTCCTCCTGGCTAGTGTGCTTTTTGCTCTAACTGTCAAAAAACTTGATTTCATTGGAGTCGGCAGTCAACGTGACGATCGCCTTTTTCCAGTTCGGGCGGTAGCCCTTGGTGGCTCCTTGCCTTTTAAGCTTGCCCTTCATGTTCATTGTATTGACTTTGACTACCTGCACTTTAAAAATGTCTTGCACAGCGTCTTTAATCTGGTACTTGTTTGCAGTCTTCGCGACTTCAAATGTGTACCTCTTTTTCCTCGCCTCCGCCATCGAGCGCTCTGTGATAATCGGACGCACAATGATGTCATATTTATCCATTATGAGTAGACCTCCTGGAGCGTTTCGAGGGATTCCTTAGTCAAAACAAGTTGGTCATACTTTAGCATCTCGTATACATTTACGTTGCTTACCGGCATGCATTTTGACTTCGGGATGTTGGAAACCGACTTGTATACGTTGCGGTCATTTCCTTTGATGACAAGCAAGGGCTTATTTGCGCCCAAGTTCCCAAAAACCTCGATCATTTTCTTTGTTTTTGGCTCGTCAAACCTGATTGAATCGAGGATGATGAGCTCGTTATCCGCATATTTTGCAGAGAGGACTGATTTTACCGCCAGCCGCTTGACTTTTTTGTTGACAGATTTTGAATAGTCACGTGGTTTGGGGGCAAATATGACGCCGCCGTGCCTCCACAATGGGCTTCTGTTGGATCCTGCCCTGGCGCGGCCGGTGCCTTTCTGCCTCCATGGCTTCTTGCCGCCCCCGCTAACTTCCCCCCTAGTTTTTGCCGATTGGGTGCCTTGCCTTTGGTTTGCCAAATAGGCGACTACCACTTGGTGCACGACTGGCTCATTGGGCTCTATGCCAAAGATTGCCTCGTTTAGCTCTACTTCGCCGACAACCTCTCCTTGTATATTGACAACATTCGCTTTCATTCTTAATTAGTCCTCCTAGCTCGCCACGGGCCTTTTCTTCACCGCGTCGACGATCGATACATATGAGCCGTTGGCTCCTGGCACTGCGCCTTTAATCAACATTAAATTTTTCTCTGGGTCGACCTTGACGACAGTGAGGTTTTGGACTGTGCACTTCACATGCCCCATCCGCCCCGGCATGTGTTTCCCTTTAAAAACCCTGCTTGGGAAGGATGATGCGCCCATCGACCCAACGCGCCTATGGTATTTGGAGCCGTGGGACATCGGCCCCCTGGACTGGTTCCATCTTTTGATGGCGCCTTGGAAACCTTTTCCTTTGCTGGTTCCGGACACGTCTACTATGTCCCCGGCTTCAAATATGTCGGCAGTTACCACTGATCCGACTTCATAAGCCGAACAGTCGTCAAACTTGAACTCTTTTAGCCTGCGCCTTGGGATAGTCCCGGATTTTTTGTAGTGGCCAGCTAAAGGCTTGTTTACATTGCGCTCTTTGACCTGTCCAAATGACAGCTGGACGGCGGTGTATTTGTCTTTCTCCTCGGTCTTGACTTGTACTACATTGCAGGGTCCTGCCTCAAGGACGGTGACTGGAACCAGCTCGCCCGCCTCATTGAAGACTTGTGTCATCCCCACTTTTTTTGCAAGAATCGCTTTCTTCACTATTTTTCTTCCTCCATTAGTGGACTGCCGACTCCAGGCAGTCATAATGCGGGCGTTATTTGATCTCGATATCTACGCCCGCCGGCAAATCCAAGTGCATAAGAGCTGTAATTGTCTCCGGCGTTGGATTCACGATTTCTATAAGCCTTTTATGGGTGCGCATTTCGAACTGCTCCCTAGAGTCCTTGTATTTGTGCACTGCCCTTAGAATTGTGATGATTTCTTTTTTTGTGGGCAGCGGGATCGGACCTGAAACTTGGGCTCCGCTCCTCTTGGCAGTGGCAACAATTTTCTCTGCCGATTGGTCCATGACTTGGTGGTCAAATGCTTTTAATTTAATACGCATTTTTTGGTTTGCCATTTTGAATTTCTCCTTTGGGCGGGACTTTACACGAGCAACAATCCGTGTGTTCCTTAGGTTCTTTTCAAAAAAGCGCCCATGAAACAAATCGCCAGCCATTCGATGATGGCGGCTAGCTCAACGGAAATTACCTGTTTTAAACAGCAACCTCCCGCATCTTAGCTGCTAATGCTCAGAAATAGGGCTTTTTACAAGCCCTAAAACCTCAACTTGCTAATAATATCGTAATATGGCTCTAATTGCAAGTTTTTTTTAATAATTATCTTTCGGGGCATTTCTGTGTTTTTTGCGTTTTTGACTTCTTAAGGGCAGACTTCTTAATGGCAAAAGCAATACCGCATGCCTGGCATGGCTCTTATGCCTAGGCGAGCTCCTTAAACGACAAGGGCACTGCAGACAGTATGTCCACCGCTGTCATCCCGGCTTGGCCTAGTTTGGCAGCCGCCAGGTCCCCTGCAAGGCCGTGGGCATACGCTCCAACGCAAGCGGCGTCAAACAAGCCCAGCCCTTGGCCAAGCATGGAAGCGATAATGCCAGTGAGCACATCACCGCTGCCAGCAGTGGCCATGCCTGCGTTGCCTGTGGGATTGATCGCCACCCTGCCATTTGGGTCGGCGATTATCGTGTGGCGCCCTTTGAGCAGCACCACCACGCCAAACTCCCTGGCAAACTCGGTGGCTGCATAAAGTCTGTTTTCTACAACCTCTATAAGGCTGGCCTCTGCAAGCCTTGCCATTTCAGCTTCATGGGGGGTCAAGACAGCGTTTGAAACGTCGGCAAGGCATGCGCGGTCTTTCGCTATGGCATTTAAGCCGTCCGCGTCTATGATTTTGGGGCCTTTTACATTTAGAATGAGGCTTCTCGCCGACTCCAAAGCTTCAGTGTCAAGGGAGAGCCCTGGGCCAATGGCGAGGGCATCCATAGTTTGGGCGCGGTCCAAAACCTGCTCTGCGCCTTGGATTGTATGGGTTTTTCTGCCTTCTAGCCCGCAAGGGACGACCACAGACTCTACAGCCATTTGGTCAATCGTTTGGGCAAGGCCTGCGGGGCATGCAATATAGGACAAGCCAGTACCCGATTTCATGGCTGCAGCCGAGGACAGGGCGGCAGCGCCGCACATTCCTTCTGAGCCTGCATATATTAGGACTTTGCCGTAATCCCCCTTATGAGACACTGCCTGCCTTGCGGGTATAAGGGCGTTGACATAGGCGCTGTCCATCATAAACAATTCGCCGCTGGCCAGGGAAGCCAGCTGGGAAGGCAAGCCAAAGTCCAGCAATTCCAGATGCCCAGTAGACCCTGTAGCAGGTCCGCAAACCAGGCCTATCTTGATGTAGCCCAAAGCGTATGTTGTGTGGGCATTGATCGCCGGACCGGGGGCGCAGCCCGTTAGCGGGTCCAAACCGCTTGGGACATCCACTGCCGCCACAGGCTTGCCCGACTCATTGATCTTGTTTATTGCCTTTCCATGGCCGCCTTCCGCTTTGCCGGAAAACCCGGCTCCAAAGATGGCGTCAACTACATATCCAGCCCAAGATAAATCATTGCCCATCCCTTCCAAAGAGAAGCTTTCCCCAAAAGAAAGGTCAATGCCTAGTTTGGCGCAGATGCCCAAGTTGACAACCGAATTTGCAGAAAGGGAAGAAATGTCTGAGAGCAGGCGCACTTTGACGCTTTTGCCTGCAAGGTACAGCCGGCGGGCTATAGCCAGCCCGTCACCTCCGTTGTCGCCTTTGCCACAAACAACCAAGACATTTTCGAGTTGGGCAAATGGTTCGTCATTTAACAATTTTTGGGTTATTGCGGCAGCAGCGTTTTCCATAAGCACTATTGAGGGGATGCCGAATTGTTCTTGGGCAGCCCTGTCGATTGCGAGCATTTCTTGGGGAGTGACGAGCAACAACATTTTTTAGCCACCTCGCTTTGGGAATTAGTTGTTTAGTTGCTGTTTGCCAAGCGGGACGCATGGCGCAGCAGATCTTCTTTCTCGTTTTGGGCATCGCCGTCAATCACCATTGACAACAGCTCGCCCAATACTTTGCCTAGCCCAGGCCCTTGGTTTATTCCAATGTTTATAAGGTCATTGCCTGACACAGACAACTGGGAAAGGGTAGTGCATTCTGAGCCGCTTATCACTTGCGATGCGATCTGCTCGATCGCCGAGTATTCATCGTCCCTCGGGAAACAAGAATAGTTTTGGGCAAGATTGTCGGCACGCTTTAAACTCATTAATTGCCAAAAGGCTTCCTGGCCGATTTTTGAAAGCCACCGCTTCACCCCCGGCAAGTTTGGAGGGATAGTGTCGTCATGGTGCTTGACTAGCAGCAAGATGCGGCTGGCTTCCTTGTTTGAGAATTTCAGCCGGGAAAGGATGGTTTGGGCGATTTCGACGCTTATTGCCTCATGGCCTTCGAAATGCTGGATGCCCTCCTCATCAACTGTGGCAGCCCCTGGCTTGCCGGCGTCATGGAACAGCGCAGCCCAGCGCTCGATTGGGCATGCCCTGCAGTGGGAAATGGCGACAGCTGTATGCTCAAACACCCCATATAAATGGTGGGGGTTGTTTTGGGGAGCGTCTACGATGGGCAAAAGCTCTGGCAAGACGGACATTATTATTTGGTTGTGGTTAATCAAGGCTTTGACCGGGTCTGCCAACAGCATCTTTTCTATCTCGGCTTTGATGCGCTCCGAGGATATATGCGCCAATAAACCTTTATTGCAATTGGCGGCTTCCAAGGTTTCCGGCTCAATTGAGAAACCCAGTTGGGAAGCGAAACGCACTGCCCTGAGGATTCTTAGCGCGTCTTCCGAAAAGCGCTTTGATGGATCGCCTACACACCGCACCAACCTGGCTTCGATGTCTTTTAAGCCGCCAAAGGGGTCGATAAGCGCACCTTTGGTATCGGCAGCCATGGCGTTCATAGTAAAATCCCGCCTAGACAAGTCGTCTTCCAAGCTTACGCCAAATGCCACCGATAAAGGGCGGCGGTAGGCCTCGTATCCTTCCTCTGACCGGAAAGTTGTGATTTGCACTTCTTCACCGTTAAATATTCCAAGGACAGTGCCATATTTGATGCCTGCGCTATGCCTCCCATTGCCTTTAAGCAAGTTTTCAACTTGGCCAGGCAGCGCGTTGGTGGCGATATCGATGTCGTTTGGCTGCCTGCCCATCACCATGTCCCTGACAGCCCCGCCTACCAAGTAAGCTTCAAAGCCGGCTGCAGCCAATGTCTCCATTGCTAGGATGGCGCTAGGGGCAAGGCGCCCAAGTTTAGTGTTAGCCATTTAGATCAATACCTGTGTTGTTATCATTTTGTTAGCCTTCAAGGCCTTGTTTATATTAACAAAGTTGACTGGCAAAGGCAATGTTAGCGCTTGCCTAGGGCAAGCGCTAACATTGCCTTATAGCGTATTTGTTGCGGAGTATTGTTAGGTTGATGCAAAAAAGATTGTAGATATCCCATTCGGCTATGGCAACAACGCTGCCTAACTGGCACTAAATGCATGGGCTTCTTGGAGAAGGCGCCATGCTAAACAAACCATGCAAAGAATAGATCCCTGTTAAGCAATAATTACGTCCCCTATAAAAGCCAGCACCGCCAAGTGCGCCGGATAAAACACATAGAAAAAATACTTCCCAAACAGGCTCGTTGACCGAAGCGTGTCAAACTTGCGCACGATGAGAATCACCGGGACTGATATAAACGCATACAGCTGGACTTCGAAGAAGAAGCTGCCATAAGCACGGGAAGCAGCCAAAATAGCCAGGCATCCGGCCAGGAGCAAGGGCACTTGCTCTTTTTTATCTTTTATCAGCGTGTAGTAGAATACCAAGACCCACAAGAACGCGTACAAGCCATAATCCATATGTATTACTTGCATGCCAATGGCAAGGAGCGCTGCAGCCGCATAGTTAAGCGCGCTTTTCCCTTCTTTCTCCAAGTTGTTTAAAATCAGCAAGGAAAAGAGCCAAGTCACGCCGATATTGCCATCGGTTGGCGCTCTGAAGTATATGGCATACGGGATTTGGGATACAGCTGCAAACACCACCATGCGGGTTATGTAATTATTGACAGTCCCATGGCGGCGGGCGCTGTCATAACCCCGGGCGATGCAAAAGGCGAAAATTGGCATAGAAACCCTGCCAATAAACCTTAACGCTATGATTTGAGGAAAAAAGCCGAAACCTACATGGTCAATGAGCATTAACACACAAGCTATAATTTTTAACATATTTACATTTTACCACGAGGGGTGCGCATTACATCTTGTTCATTCATTGCTGCGAATTTGGCTCCAACATGAATTTACGATCTTTTCGGTGAATATACTCCATAAGAGGGATACTACAGGAGATTTCTATGGATATGCATTCAAATATGGCTGGGATGGAAAATATAGAAGCCGAAGAAGTGGCAAGCCCAGCTGGTCCACTGCCGGATGATGGAGGGCAGGAGCCGACACCTGCGCCAGTTTCTTTAGAGCAGCCAAACAGAATGCTTCCAGAACAATACGGGCTGCCAAGCAATGCGTATTATGTCAATGGCTCTTGGCACATCTGGGATGAGAACCGGCTCTCATGGCACAATATCGGGCCAATGGCCCCCTTGGGGCCGCGGGATGCTGCCCCAAGCTGGGGATTGCCTATGCCCCCGGTAGATTTGTCAAACAAATCGCTAATGAAGCCGAACACAGCCGCCTATAGCCAAATCAAGGCTTTCGGGGGGATATTTTCGACAAATTTCCACCGATACCGGTTGGACGGTTCAGTGCTGCCTGTGCAGGTACATCTGTCAGGCACTATGCCCAGCCAATCTGTCGGTTATTTCAGGCCAAACAGTTTATCGATCATGGTACCAGGCACCTACTTTGTAACAAGAAATATCATTTGCTCTAATGCGGCAAACCAAGCGGTGTTTGTCATGCTTTGCCGCAATGGGGTGGAATTCCCTGAATCAAGGCACTCAACGGCCAACGGGGATGAAAACCTGTCTTTGAGTTTTATAGCCATACTTGAAAGGGACGATATTATCAACATGGCAATCAGGAGCGAGGCAGGGACATTAAGCCTGGGGGTTCTATCAGCCAGCGTGGCAGTTATCAAGATTGGATAGGCTATTGCATTTTTTCCTCCAAATTCGGGCTGCCGCATCAATCATGGAGGGCGCCAGCCTGTTTTTTTTTTTTGTTTTATTATTCATTGGCTGGCGTTTTTATGGCGGGGTGAATCCCCAGGCTCCGCTCATGCGCCTATGTTTGGTTTGTTTTTTGTCTGGCATGTTTGTGTTTACTTTCAAAAAGAAAATTTCCCAACTTCCAGACTAAATTCGACAGCATTTGGCCTCCAGGCTTAACGCCACAGCCTCATCCAATGTGGAGCTTGCTTTGGCAATTTACTCATTAGAATAAGAAAAATGCGCTTTTTGATCATATTGACATTATTTGTTCGATGTGATATCCTGTGTAGGCTAAATCGAGAGGTAGCGAAGTGGTCATAACGCGGCGGTCTTGAAAACCGTTTGGGTGCAAGCCCACGTGGGTTCGAATCCCACCCTCTCGGCCATATTGACTGTTTTGGAACTGAAGCCTGTATAATGGGCTTTTTATTTTCATTGGCAATCATAGTTCATTGAAATATCCCATGTTCCTAACGCAACCTGCAAATTACAAAGGCACATTCAAAGGCTGTACAGATATCAAAATTGCCGATAAATAATGAAATTCACCTAGTATCCTCAGCGCATAGGTTTGGTTCTATCACACGGAAGGGCGAACGCACTTTGACCACTTTGTCGCATTTCGTTTTCTGGTGGAAGTGAATGCTCCATTCTTTCCGTTTTGGTTGTGCAATGCAGATGCGTACTTTTGACCGTACTGTTTGGCAAGGCCAGCGCCATCTACAAGATTTGTCCTCTGCGCTTGCCGCAGCCAGCCATCCCAAACGTTTACATAGGCACGCAACTTTATACTTGATTGTTTGTATCTAACAAAGTATAATCCATATAAAGACACATGCAGCAGCCAAACAAGTTTAGGAACGGAATGGTCTGAATAAGTCCGCCGTTTGGGCGAAAGCCCCGAAAAAATGTGTCTTGTTTTATTTTCAAATACGCATCGCATATAGAAACTTGCGTCGTTTTGGTTTTCCATATATCAAAGCCATCACATATTTCACACATTCCAAAAACTAAATGCAATTGAGTGGGCAGGCAATCCTCTTGGCACTTGTGTTTTGCCTCTACCCAAAACCTGATGTGGGCATGCTTTCTCAAATTCAAAGCTTTCTCAAATTCAAATATGTCTAACATGTTTTACACCTGTCATCATCAATAATCTCCCTCTTGCTGGTTGGATCAGCTGCTTAATAACATGCAGGATGTTGTCGTGTTACAATACAATAGGGAGAATAAGGGTAATACTGGTTATTGCCGCAAGTATGGATGGCTGCAAATGAGTGTTAATTGGTTAATTGTCGTACTTTATGGCATTTATTGCTACTACAATATTGATGTTGGGATGTAGTATGAAGCCTGTCATCCCAACAAAAACAAATTTGTCGGGCTTTCTGATTTTGGCGAAATAACTGTAGTCCTTGCCCTTCTGGACTTGCTGCAGGGATTCGCTCGACCGAAAAAAATTTGTCCAATTATTTACAACAAGACATGCTATTGTCGTGTTTGCTATGATATTATTTCCCATAAAAAGGATGGTTCATATGAATCAAGAAGTTATCGAAAAAGCAAATGAGATTATAAACGCTAAAACAGGCTACATCGGCGGCGGCATGGACGGGTATGCTACTCTTGCCCTTATTGACGAAAATGGTTATCCCACAGCATCAACGCTAACTATTGCAAAAGCCGACGGAATCAAGTGGCTTACTTTCTGCACTTCGCCTGATTCGAATAAGGCAAAGCGAATCAGCAGTTGCAACCGAGCCAGTGTTTGTGTCAACTCCAATGAGTACAATATAACTCTTGTTGGGACTATTGAAGTCCTGGTTGACGAGGCATCCAGAAAAGACAACTGGCTTCCGGCTATGGAAGCTGAAGGCATGCATTGGAGCAGCTATGATGACCCCTCATTTTGCGTTTTGCGTTTTACAACCGAACGCTACAACCTTTTTGTCGGCTATAATGAAGCAGCAGGCGCTATTTAGTTTTAGAGGCACAAACCAAAGGTTCAAAAGAACAACCGGCTTCGGGCATTTATGAAAGCTGTTGGCTTGAACTGCAAGCCGTTGTTTAAAATCACATGTCAATCATCAATATTAAATGTGGATTATATTGCAAGTTTTAAAACATGCTAATGCAATAAAATGGCTTCTAAAGCCATTTTATTGCATAGTTATTGCCATTTGCCTAGTGCGAAATAGAACGGCTTTTGCTTGGAAAAGAATACATAATTAATGCATCATTTTTTTCTAAAAAACATGCCTAATCCTGTTTTGATAAAAAATCAGTATCTCGAAAACCTGCCGCTTTTGCCGCAGCGGGCAAGCCCAGCGCGGGCCTGAGCAAGAATTAAACGTAAATTTTATGGTAATGTGATTTGTGCATCATTAGAGGTACGAACGATGAATAACGAAATAACAAAAGCGCTCGAGGATCGTGGCGCTGGCATTATCCGCTTTGCAAGCCTTGAGGGATTGCCAAAAGAACAAACTTTAGGATTTCCAAATGCAGTCCTTTTTTGCATGCCATTATCCAAAGAGTACATAAACAATACAATCAGCAAAGGCTTCCAACTCGATTACAAAAATGACGAGTATCTAGCAAAAGAGGCGCAGGTAGAGGAGCTGGCTGACTGGCTTGCATCCTATTTGGTGCAAAAAGGGTACAGCGCCCATTCCCAATCAGAAAAGAGCAACAAAAAGAGCGGGTATCTCGAAAGCGGATATAAGAATCCTAGCTTGCAGGAAGGAATCAGCATTTTGCCGCAAAAAACCATTGCCCGCATTGCAGGGCTGGGCTTTATCGGAAAAAACAACCTGCTAGTCACAGAAAGCTATGGCTGCGCGATTACCATGTGCTCTGTGCTGACTAACGCTCCAGTGCGCCCTGGTTTGTTTGCTATCATTGATTCCAAATGCGGGTCTTGTGAAGAATGCGTTTTAGCCTGCCCTGCAAATGCGCTGTTAGGCAATGAATGGTCTATGGAAAGCGGGCGGGACAGCATTGTTGATGTATCAAAATGCTCGTGTCCGCTAAGATGCATGTTTTCTTGCCCCCATACGCTAGAATACGCTAACAGCTAAACCAGTGCCATTCGGATTTTTTCCCTTCATCGGCTAGGTTGTTGCTATGCCATGCCAACTGCCATGCAGGCTAAGGTTTTCTTGGCTAAAATGATTGCTAGGGGGATTATAGATGATCTACACTGAGCTGACCAAAAAGGCTATGATTATAGCCTTTAGTGCCCATAAAGAGCAGATCGACAAATCTGGGATGCCATATATCTACCATCCTATCCATCTCGCAGAGCAATTTGATACAGAGGATGAAATTATTGTTGCGCTTCTGCATGATGTTATTGAGGATACTATTATCACTCTGGAAGAGCTTTCAATCCAAGGTTTTTCAAAACAAACTATTGGCGCTCTCGCTCTTTTGACTCATGATGATGGAATCGAATACATGGATTATATTGCAAACATAAAATCCAACTCCTTGGCGACAAAAGTCAAGCTTGCAGACTTGCGCCACAACAGCGATGCGACTCGCCTTGGTGGCATTGATAGCCGAGGGCTAGAGCGAATAAAAAAATATGAAGAAGCCTACGCTGTTTTATCCAATTGAGAACAAGTTTTCATGACGCAAACAGCGCCACAAAAACTGTTTTGGACAACCAAACAGGCGCGTTGCTTAAAAAAGGCCACATAAAAGCATAAAAATATTTGCTTACTATCACACACATAAGTTGTGGAACTGATCCTTGCGTTCTTTGTCTTAAACTTGAAAATTGTTTTCAAATGCTTTGAACACACCTCTTTGCTTGGAGCGGTCTAACACCGCAAAGACTGCCTTTTCAAAATGGCCAGAATACTCCGCTAGCAGCTCTTTCCACCATAAAGCAACTTTGTAAGGGTTGTTGCGAAAGACCCCGCACCCATATGCGCCCAAAACTATGCATTTTGCATTCTTTTTGGCAAAAATAGCAAGCGCGATCTTCATTCTCCGCCTCATTGCCTCATCCGCCATTCTTATATTTTCCCCTTTTTGGATGACTTGCCCCATATTGACAGCAGGAAGTGTCAATACTGACGCTTTTGCCGGCTTGGCAAGCAAATCTCCTGCCTCGTTTCTGAAGAAAACCACATCCGGCGACCATATTGCAGTGTCGGTATATACCATGCTTTTAAACGTCCGGTTGGTTGTGTAGTACTCTTCGTGCTTAATCTGGGAATCGTACAGGTTGCTGGCGATGGCAAGGCTCTCTTCCTGGGCAAGTGCTCCATTGAGAAACCCTCCTCCAGGATTTTTCGCGCTGGCAAAATTAAGCACTCCGATTCCGCCGCGAAACTGGTCTTGGAGCTGTAGCAGCGCAGATAGTGTGCTCTCATCTGTGAGCTCGATAACCATCTTTACATGGCTTGGGGAAAATGATTGCTCAAGGCTGTCTGCCAGCCCTTGGGCAATTAGCTCGCTGCTATCCCTTGATCTGGCAATATCATCTCCAATATGGACAACCACTCCTTCAACTGTATACTCTCCATTGGAGATTATTTGCAGTGTCTGGCCAGCCATAATTTTTCTATTGTTGCGCGCGTTGTCCATATCCACTTCCTTTCGGCTTTTGCCGCTATTGCAATTATATAGCAAAGACAAGAAGGCTGTAGCCAGCGACTGCATAATTAATAATTCCTGTCAAGCGTTTTTAAAAAATCAGTTCGCAGCATTTATTAAATGGATATGGCGCTGCTGCCAGTCTATAATAATCCCGAAAGGCGCGACCAGCAATCATAAAAAAATTGTCTTTCCCACAATCTTAAAATCCGAAATGGATTCGCGCCTTGTTTAAAAAATTCGAGGATCGGCTATTAATGCTATGGGACAAAAACAAAAATAAACGCATTGGCCTGCTTTGGTCAAAATTGGACGAAAATAAAGAGCGCTTGAATCAGATAATTTCAGCGTCTTTCCAAAAGTGTTTTACATTTTGGCAGAGAGCCATATACCCAAGCAAAACTACCCGCTGCATAACTACTACTCAAAGCTCTTGGCAAAATGTCCTTTTATGATATTGCGCAGGCAGACAGGCAAGTGCGCACTGCTGCTTCCACGCAATGGCCCATTCCATTAATTGGCGCATGCTTCCAATCGACAGCTTTCTGGCCCCCAAATGGGCACTGAGGAGATTCGAGCTGTTGTTGTTTTTGCGTCTTTCAACCCAAACGGGTTTATTCGTGAGCGCGCCGTCAAATTTATGAAAGAATGCCGCAACACATTGCCTTTTGCGGTCTTGAGGCAAAACGATTGGGTTTTTGAAGTAAGGGGTGCCGCGTTAGAGTGCGCATGCTATCGTTTATGCAAACTTGCCGCTGGGGAGCTTGTTTCGGCTTTGGACACCAGCAGCATAGCCAGGGAAAATGCCCTTTTTTATATTGGCACAACTACCCAAAGCGACTTTAGCTATCGCTCTTTCAATATATCAAAAATGAAGGAGCGCACTTATCCAGCAGTTTAAGGGCTGGGGGAAACTGGCGCCACAGAAGATGCTGCCCTCATCAAAAAATATTCATGGACTGGGGCTCCCAAGTTGGCGAGGGCAGCGATGGTTAGCTTGATGCGCCTTGACAGCAAAATTATGTGGATACAATAACCATGATGCTTGGTGATGGCAATAGCGGGATTGCCAAAACTACCAGGAATTTGGCTAAAAACTGCCCATATGTTGATTATGGGAGAGTGCTAGGGATTTATCGCTCCAGCGCAAATGAAATACAAAAATAAAGTGTTTCCCAGTGCTGCTGTCTGCAGGCAAATGGCAACGGCGGCATTCATCCTTAAAGCTTTTGATGCCAAATGCTGCTGGATACAAAGCACTGCTGTGGCAGCCCTAAACAAGTTGATTGACGATTATAACAAGTCATATGCAGAATTGGCCCCAGACAGAAAAGAAGAGTTCACCAAAACAATCAACCATTTGGGCAAAAGGTTGCCTGCACACGCAGAACGGGATTTGAGAGGCAGCCAATCCAATACTAAACGGGAGTCTTAGCCCTTGCATAATCAAGAGTTATTGCCAAAGAGCCTCAATCTCCAGCTTTTGCGGTTTGGCATTGCAGGCGTGCGAGCAAAGCTAAAACCAGGGCTGGAAGATAATACAGCATGCAAAAAGGCATTTGCCGTTTTTTAGCAAATGCCTTCTGTTGCGATAGCAGTGAATATGGTTGTTTTTCGCTCTACCGGCTTATCCCATACAGCTTTATCTCTTTTTTGCCATATGCAATCATTGTCTAAAGCTGATGTAGATTTCGCTGGTTTCTTTATTGTTACGGTCTTCGATAGTTACATCGAACCTCTTGCCGTTTATTATAACCCGCTTTTCCAAAGACCAAGCATCTGAATATGAATATTCAGGAGCTTTAAAACCTGCTGATTTTAATACCGTGGCATAAGCTTCAAGGTCAGCACCAACAAGCTTTATCCTTGCCGAGTAGCTGCCCCAGCTTGCAATGTTTGAGTCAAATTCATCGATGTCGATGCTTCCAGCGATAGCAGTATTTTTTGGCTCCGGAATCCCTGCGGTTGTCCAAATCGCCGGCCATTCTCCATCTTCGCAATACTCGAACCGTATTAGTATCTCAGCTAGTTCGCTGTTTTCCCTTGGCTCCACCAGGACTCTAAAAAGCTTCCTTTCAATGCGCAGATATGCAACAAGGCCAGATTCCTCCCAAGTGTCACCAGGCAATTTGAAGCCCAAGGAGACCAACTTGGCTGAATAACGCTGCAAGCCCGGCTTGCCTACGCCTAAAAACTTGATGTACTGGTAGCTGGAGTTGCTATAGCCGTTTGATATCTCTTCACGCCATTCATCAAGGTTTATCGCGCCCACTATTGTGATATTGCCATCTGGCGGCGGCAAGCCGCCTGATCTCCAAATAGCAGGCCACACCCCGTCCTCATGGTAGTTGAAGATATATCTGAATTCGGCTAACTCGCTGTTTTCTTGCCTGTTAATTTCCACACGCAAAAGCTTGTTGTCAACACGCGCATATTTGTAATAGCTTGGATGCGAGCTCCAGCTATCCTCTATCTCTGTGTAACCCAAACCACCAAGTTTTTCATAGTATTTGCCAATATCTGCTTCGTTTAGCCCTAGGAATTTCACTGTTTGGTAAGAGCTTCTGCTGTAGCCGCCGGACAAGTCCTCTGCCCACCCGTCCAAATCGATCGCGCCGATAATAGCTTTGTAGCCGTCAGGGGGAGCAACGGAGCCATTCTGCCATGAGACAGGCCACACACCAGGTTTCTCGAAGTTGAATATATACCTGATCTCGGCAATATCTTCGTTGTCCATCACTCTCACTTCAACACGCGCCATAGCGCCTTCGAAGTTTAGATAAGCATAAACTTTTGTAGCATCATCCCAGCTGTCTTCGATTTTCTCAAAACCGGAAGACAACAACTTGTCTATATATCTGCCAGCTTGCTCTATGGTGATGCCTAAAAATTTGGCATATACATGCTCGGAGCTATACCCTGCCATGTTCTCTGTCCAGCTGTCTATATCAATTTTTCCAGCTATGGCTTCGTAGCCCTCTGGAGGGGCGAGCCCTGCGTTGGTCCATATCGCCGGCCAAACGCCATCCTCCACATATGAGAAGTCATAGTTGAATGATGCCAGCTCGCCCATAAGTTTGTTTGCCCTGATCCTGCAAAGGTAAAGCTGGCCGCTAATCCGGCAGTATTTTATATAGTCCCAATCATCACTGGAGTACTGGGGTTTTTTAAATCCTGCTTGGATGAGCTTTGTGGCATATGCTCCAACGCCGCTTTCGCCCATGCCATCAAAAATGACTGTCTCGTAAATGCCTTCGCCCTGCCCTGTTTGGCTGTCTACAATTCCGACAATAACCGCATTGGCAGGCGCGGGAATGCCAGCATTTGCCCAAGAGGCTGGCCATGCGCCCTCTTGGTGCTTGGTTGACTCAAAGACAATAGTATCCCCTGAAGTCCCGCTGCCCCTTCCGTTGCTGGCTTTTAGCTTGAACATGCCTTTTCTTGCTTCATATGAAATGTAGGTTGTGTCAGCGTCTACAGTGAAATCCTCAACCCACCAGCTGCTGTCCTTAAGCAACTGGGCATATTGGATGGCCTCTTGGAGCGCTTCGCACTTGTCTGCCACCACAGTGACAGTTTTGAATTCGGGTTTGATGTTTGGATCATACCCGCTATAGCTCAAACTGGCTTCACGCAGCCTTCCGGCTCCTTTGTATTCCGGCATGTCTTTTGACAGCGCCCTTGAGGGCCATGATACTGGCGGAATCTCGTGTTGCGGGATTGGCACGTTATGGCTGACATCCCTGAGATTCCAGAACAAATCCATATCCTCGTTTTCATCCCTAAGCCTTATGCGGTTCTTGTCCACAAACTCAAATTCCGGATAAAAATCGCTTTTCATGCTAGCGTTTGTGGTGTTTTGGCGCAACTGGTCCATGCTCACGGAACGGGTGTCTTTATGGTACCAATCATCATCGAAATTGGTCCGGTTGATGGCGACGACATGGAAAAACTCGATGACGCCGCCTTTTACTTTATACTCTCCCACTAATGTGTCCATATATGTGTAGGAGTAAGTTGTGTTGTATGTCCAATACCCATAGTAATAGTAATCTCCCGACCAATAGCCGTTGTGGTAGGTTGAGTTCAGATGGGAATGGGTAACCATTACGTTTTTATAAAACCACCCGTCGTCAGAAAACCCGTATTCTGTGTTGATGCTTGAGCGGATTCCCTGCCATTTTCCTACCAAGGCAGTTGTCGATATCCCGTCACTTGGAGAAGCCTTGGCTTGCAAGCGCTTTGGCGTATCGATTAGCTTGCCGTCGCCAAACAGCTCGTAAGTCGAGTAGTAAGCACTGGCTTTGTCTTCTTCTGTTTTCAACATGCTTTCGTTTTGCGAGCATCCAGGAAGGCATGCAAGGATGATAGCCGCAGCGCTTGCCCAAATTGCAATGCGCTTGGCATTAGAGCCCATAGTCTTCCATGAAGAATAATCCCAGGTAGAGTGTACTGGCTTCTTCCTGTGATTCTTCATTGAACATAAACATAAGAGACCAAGTTCCGTCCTTGCCCTTGTATGAGCCTTTAAGCTCCAGGTCTCTGGCTGCGTCCAGTGTCCAGCCGGCAGCAACGAGTTGCTGTTTGTAGTTTTCGGCGGCTTCCATTGAAGTGCCAGAGATCAGGAATGAGAAAAAATCAAATTCTTCATCTTCATCCACTAGCTCAAGATCCCCATCGGGATAAACCGGGATATCCACAGGGAGGTTTTCAGGCCAGTCGTATTTGGCGTACAAAGCCTCAAGGTCGTTATCAGAATTGCTGATATATATGCCTGTGCCGTAGCCTTCGTAGTAGGACAAGCCGATTGACCAATTGCCCTTTATGGCAAATACGTAATAATCCTCGTTTTCCTCATCCGGGTCGATAAAACTCCACCCGTCAGCCTCAATGGTTTTAAGATATTCATCATAAGACTCTTTGCTGGTGTCTGCTATGAAAATCAGCAGGTCTCTGCCCTCAAAAAGGCGCTCTGCATACACTACATTTCCATCCGGGTATTTGGGATGCCCTTGCGGGAAGTCAGGCGCAGGCCATCCAAGCCTCATTGTTTGACCGCTTTCAATTGCGTTGATCGCGGCTGAAAAATCTATTGCCACCCGTTCAATATTTGCCAAGTTTTCCGCATCAGAGCCGCCATCGCCTTTGTTGGGCGACACATTCCCCAAATTGCCTTGTGATGGCCCGCAGCTTGCCAGCGAACATACCAATGCAAATGACAATATGGCCGATATTATTTTTTTAATCAAATTCTTGGCGCGAGTTGCCCCCGCGTGCAAAGCGGTGGGCACAAAGCGCCACCTCCTTTGTAAAGTCAAGTTTAGGACTTATGCTTGGAACACCTATATCCAAGCTTCTGCCCACTAGCTTAAATCCACACTTCCTGATGTTGCCTGGAGCGTTTTTTTGCGATTTCGCAAGTTGTTTATTTCAAGTACAAGCTAAGGTTTTTTCGAAGCTGGTGCATTATGTTCAGCAGGTTTGACTTGTCTTGGCTAGCCCCGGCTTGTTCCGTGACATAGATAAGCTGCCATTCAGGATTGCTCTGTGTCGTGACTAAGTAGTAATCCAAGTAGCTGACAAATTCCTCTTGCTCATTTGTCTCTATGTTCGAATATATGTCCTCTTGCATCACACACACTATTGCTGTGCCTGTAAGATCATCGATATAGCTTTCATAAAACGCTATCTCTTCTGGCTCCATTTGGGCATCAGGATTTTGGACTGTAATTGTTGTCGACTCAAATGTGTAGCTTTCATTGTCGAATATCCAGTCTTGGTCGCTATATACGATTTGGCCTAGCCCTTGGATGTCTCGGGCGCTTAACAAGCTGGCATACTTGAGCATAGTCTGGGCAGGGGTAAGCAAGCGGGCAAGCCCAAGGTTTTCCCTCAGGTGGTATAAAACTTGCGAGTTGGCATATTCCTGGTCCACCCAAGCTTGCTCCGCCACGTATACCAGCTGCCACTGCGGGTTGACCTCTGTAGAAATGAGATAGTAGTCCAAGTAGCTAGTCAGTGTTTCTTGCTGGCTAGTTGCTGGATTTAGGTATACATCCTCTTGCATTACGCACACTATTGCCGTGTCCGAAAGATTTTCTATCTCGCTTGCGTAAAACTCTATCTCTTCTGGCTCCATTTGGGCATCAGGATTTTGGATAGATATGGCAGTCGACTCAAAGACCAGATCGCCGATATCGAATATCCAATCTTCTTCCCCAAATACGATTTCTTTGAGCCCTTCCAAATCCTTGCCATTAAGCAACCCAGCAAAGGCTGTTATCGTTTCTGCCGGTGTCGCAATCTCTTGGTTCACAACGCTGCGGGGAGTTATTGTGTTGCCGGCGCTGCATGCAGCGGTGAGCAAGAAGGTTATTAGAAAGCTGAGAGTGATGGTTATTTTTCTTTTTTTATCCATTTAGATCCTCCAAGTTTTATTCAAATGTTGCTGAATAGATCATATTATCGACAATTCCGTACCATCCGGATTGTGAGTAGTGCTCTTTCCCAGTATAGTCAATTATAAAAAATGTCGTTCGATACGCGCCGTCCCCCAGCAATTCCATGCCAAGCTGGGTCTCGTCCGAGATTGTGAACCTGCCAAAAGCCTTTTCCTCTGGACGGGATGTGTCCACTTGCCCGCTTGCAATTGGATAAACCGTGAAAAGGGGCTCGATTACATCACCCGGCACAAGCGGCCGCGCTTCTTTGGCTGCTAAGGTTACCATCTCTTCTTCATCGAATTCTAAATATGGCCGGGCATAGAAAATTTCGTATGTCGGATTCTCTGCGTTATGCCCATAGCCGCCTTCGATGGCTACCCTATCGGCTGTCATTCCCATGATAAGATGGTATGGGTCGCCATTAAGCAGAACAGGTGATTCAAAGACTTGGTAAAAAGAGCTCAAGTCCGGGGATATTTGGACGCTGTTGCAGTATACATGTATCAAGTTGCCGTCGATAGCGTACCACATGCCATTAAAGCCGTCCCTGAAATACCCCCGCTGCCAATCGGCCTGGAAATTTATGTCGTAGCCCAAGGGTATAAAGCTCTTTTCATCTTCGGACATATACGCCCTCATTGTGTACATCGCTGAGATATAGTCGTTGGCGTTTTGCCCCAAATCCAATTCCCAAAGGACATTTTCCCCTTTGATAAGCTCTACCCCGTCCAGGTCCATACTTGATGGAGAAGGAAGCTCCCCAGTGCTTGGTTCAGGAAGATTCGGCTCTATTGGAGCGAGCCCTCTGATTTTTGCGACATACACTTCCCCGTCAGTAGACAGCGCGCCTTTCATCGTGTACTCATAAAAATGGTAGAAAGCTTCGCTGGTGCCAAGGCTTTTGAACCTCTGCAAGTAGGAGTCTTTGGAGCTATAGTGGTAGTAGCAGTTAAGGCCGGATGCACGAGCTTTATAGTCGCCTTTTACCTGGTACAAGACACAATCCTCTAAAGCCTGTATCAGCGTTGCAGCGTTTTGGGGCAAAAGATCCGATGAATTGGAGAGCAAATCCCCAAGGTCGATCATGTCATAGGGGCTGGCCCTGCCTTCACTTCCACCGCCATAATTCTGGCTCTGGTTTGCCGCCCGCCCGAAAGCAGCAAAGAAAGGAACACGCTGCCTGCAACCGGCAAGCAATGCCTCTTTGCCGGCTGCATCGTACAATTCAAGAAGCAGGCTGGCTTTTGACAAATCAACTACCGAGAGAGTGGCTGTCTCCGCGATGCCTGCGTATTTTTGGCAAAACGCATAATAACTGTCGCAGATAGCCTTGCCCAGCTCTGCGCCATCCATCTTGGGGTTTTGGGCTATGGCTGAAAGAAACCCTTTATAATCCCAGCCGAAACCAGGCTCTGACTCTTGGGAAGCCACCATGTATCGTGCGTTGCCATCAAGAATCCTCACCACGTCAATTGTCGCCATTAGGCATGCATCAAAGCCTATTAGCTCGTATATCCCAGATGAAGCAGGCTTCGCTTCCAACGCTGCTTTTATTTCTGGCAAAGTCAGCATGTCGCCCGGAAAATATTCATCGGCGTTTATTCCAAGCATGCTGCCACCCCCATGATCCCAAAAGACAACCGCTTGGTTTTGTGCCGGGTAGTTCTCATTGCAAAAGCCAAGGAAATCCTCAAGAGTCTTGGGATCCGCCATATTGGCCTTTGGCCCAGAGTCAACGAGGGTAAGCTCTTTTCCTTTATAAACAAACCGCTGTTGCAACTGCGCGTCGACTATCGTATTATGCCACTTGGTTGAGCCGCCTGTCTCAATGACAATTGTGACATTGTCTGGCAGCTCAACTTCAAACATTTCCCTCAGGTCAGCAGTAGCAGCACCGCCGCGGTTGGGGTCGCCGCCCCCGCTCTCAAGATTGCTGCCGCACAAATACCAATAAATAGCCCAAGAATCATCGCCAAGCCTGCTGCTTGTTGGCTGGTTTGCTGGAACAAGCTCTGACGCCTGGCAACTTGCCAGATTCAAAAGCGCTAGCACAGACAAAGCGAGCGGCAAAAGGCGCATTTTCTGCTTTTTTCTTGCGTTTATCTGTTTGCCCATCATAGTTCTCCTTGTCAAAGCTAAAAGGCAGATTTTGGCGAAATCTTGTCATCAATTAAGGAGGAAGACCGGTTAAGCAGGAGGATAAATGTCTCCCAAAAATCAGCCATTGCCTCGTCTTCCCTTCCTGAATAATCCCAGCATTGGAGCTCGTTAAAAACTGCGGTGTCCATCCCGCTCATCGCGTCGTAGGAAATAGCTCCAAGGGGAATCACTAGCTGCTCATCAGTTTGATAAGCGACTACTGTCGGGTTTAGCACCACTTCGCTGGTGGCAAATGTGTACCCGCCGGTGTTGGGAGCCATTTGCCCGCCTTCCCAGCAGAATGCTACTTTGGTGTTTAACAAAAGCTGGCTATTTTTTACATCCCATGTCCCTGTGAGATAACGGATGCGTGTTTTGCCGTCCATCATATTTGCGCCCCAGATGAAAGAGCCATCCGCATAAAGGCAGAACCTCTCGCTCCAATCAGCGCCCATTACCTGGGTTCCATGCCAAAGGCGGGCGTAAGGCGCTGCTTGCGCAGAAAGATTGGCTGTGGCAAGGTTTTGCTGCGCCTGGTTCGCTTGCCCGTTGTTCGAAGGCTGGATGGGTTGCCCAGTAACCGGGTTTATGTTTCCATACTGGCCAGGTGTTTGGTTTGTGTTTGTTCCTTGGCTTGTTATATTGAATTCCTGTGCCCCGCCTTCATAAGCGACAGTCATTTTGTCGCCTTTGAATATGGCATAAGCATAGTCAAACAAGCCTACTTCACTCCACTCCATCCCAAAATCCAGCGTCTCGTTTCCTGTAAGCAATGCTGGCTGGGTTCCAATTTCAAAGGTATATCCTATGCTGCCATCCAGGTTGCCGTCATCAGAGAACGCCAAACGGTATACTGCCGGTATTTTCGGCTCGTACAACTGGCAGGCGAATCCGAATCCAGTCCGGGCGATGTCAATTTCCAGCGTGTAACTGGAGGTATTAAAGACTCCATAAAAGTATTGTTTTGCCTCATTCCAATTGCCAAAAAACTCAGCTGTTGGGACATTGTTGTTTGAAAACAGGAGATGGTTGAAACCTTGCACCTCTTCTGTCTGCAATGCCCAGTTCCCTTCGCCATACATGCTCTCCCATGCAGGAATTGCGTTGTCCGGGTTTTCTTCCCAAACCGCCATGATTGAGAATAGGCCGGTAGTGCTCAAAGTGTCTAGGCGGATAATATCAAATTGGTTCGCTTTTGCCATCTCAGTGCCTACTTTGGTTGCGAATTCTTCGCTGTGCTTCTTAAAGCTGGCCATATACTCGCCAAAACCCATGAGTGTGTTGCCCGGGGCTTGGGCCGCAGCCTGTGCAGGATCCATTTTCTGCCCCCCGACCTGGAAGGTGTCCAGCATATTGCCTCCAAATGTGTTTGCGGCAGAGGCCCGGGAGTCAAGCCAGCCTTTTTCCTGGAGCGCGTTTGCCGGAGCTAAATCTTCTTTACTTTTTGAAGCGCATCCAACGTTGGCAATGGTGAAAACTATACAAAGCGCTATCGCAGCCATCCCGCTGGCTTTCTTCATTTTGTTTGTTTGTGTTGCCACATTTCCCATAATAAATAAATTCTCCTCTCAAAATTAAATCCTCATTTATTTTCCAAACAGTCTCCACATGTCAACAGCTGGGCATGCAGAAGGCAATCATCACAAAAACGGGCTCCGCATACCTTGCATCTGTTGAATATAACGCCAGCTTCCCGGTTTGCGCTTTCGTAAGCCTCCCTGTGCTGGAGGGACCATAACATGCCAAATATGGCTTCGTCAATTGGCAGCTGGAACCCTTGTGGTTGAAACGGCATATAACCGCTTTGCCATTGCCAACCGCACTTGTCACAGTAGAACACAAAACTGTATCCTTCTTGTGTAGAGTTGTCTTCAAATCGGGTTGTTGTTGGGGCTAACATTCGCCACTAGCTCCTTTCAGCTCTTTTGTGCTTTACAATCGCGGCAGGCGCCAGCTGTATGGCTTCCATCGGCTGACATGCAAAAGCATTTGTCGCAAACATAGCGGTTGCAAGAAGGGCAATAATTGAATTCGCATCGCGCTTCATAAGCTGCCCTTTCATATGCCTCTTTATGTTGCAGCGCCCATACCATTGTCCTTACACTTTGGGCAGGCTCTTCGCCAAAGCCGGTAAAGTTGAAGCTGTAGCGCTCGCTTGTAGCGCCGGCTCCACAAATGGAACAGTGGAAGCTGAACTGGAAACTATTGGGAGTTGACAGGTCTTTATACTCAAGTTGTGGATCACTTTTCATTATTGCCGCCCCCCGCGATTCTGTTCTGACAATGCCACAAATATGGAGTTATCTCAATCCACACGTTTATATGGCGTATGGAATAAATTTGGTTCTTAAGCTTGTTTACATCTAAATACTTCTGGTTTGCAGCTTCTTGCAGCAGCACAATCAAGATTGCGTATCTGTCCGCTCCAAGCTTCTGTAGGAGCCATGCAGGTTAAATCGAGAAAAAAGCGCAGTTGACTGCAAAGCAGAAAGAGCTAGTTTCACCAAAAGGCAAGCCCTTTTGTTTGAGGGCAATTGTATAGTTGCCATGGTCAAAGGACCATATAGCATAGCAGCTTTGAGAAAGAGTGGCTAGAGGTCCTTTTGGCTAGCGGCAGAATAATTGCAATATTTTCCAAAGGTACAATAAAAAACGTTCCATAAAGCACATTTGCCCCTCAACGCCCTGTGGCGGGCATGGGATTATTGATCAAAACAGCCTTGAAGTCAGCCAATAATGCATCAAGGAGGCAACAGGGAAATTTACAACCAATATTTTTATCGAAGCTGGCAATTTTGTTCGCATATTTCGCACATTATAGATGGCTCGCCTGAACAGCCTCAACATTTTTTTTGGATAGGCTTTAGAATCTGCTAAGTGTTCCCTTTCCTTTGCGGATTGTTATTGTGTACCCAGTATCGCCATAATCGAAATCAATAAGTATAATCTTGCCGTTGTCCACAGAGTCTGTCGCCAGCTGGATAGATCCTTGGCTGGCAGTTGGGTTGAATTCTGTGGTGAATACAAAGTCTTCTATGCTTGTGAGCCTGTTTGTGTATTTAAGCAAATCATCTACTGGATTGCCAGATGTGTGCTCGATAGTGATTGTTGTGATACCGCCAGAAGCTGATTTTTCGATTTTTCCAGACTCACGCTCTCCGCAGACGAGTTTGATCGAAGGGATCCTGTCTTTGCCAAGCTTGTAAAAATCGGCGTTGGCTGTGTTTTTAAGTGAATTAATAATAAAAACCAATGCAATGACGAGCACAGCTGCTGCTATGCCGAGTGTTTTAAGGAACTTTTTGCCTATCTTCTTTTTCACGGCAGGCTCTGGAGTGTTTTCTTGCAGTTGAATTTCATCTTTGTTTTGGCTATGCGGTGTTTGAAGGCTTTGACTAAGTTCTGGCACGATGTCTGCCTCTGTTCCAGTTCTCGGACCATTAAGCAATAACAGCGCTTTATCAATCTTGGCATCTTGGCCTTCAAGTTCTTGGCTTCCATGTCCATGCGCATCATAAAAAGTAGTGCTCGCAGGTTCATGATTGTTTTGTGTATCTAGCTCCCAAGCGTCTTTTGGCTCCGATTCCAATGATTCATGGATCCAGGATTCCTGGATGGCATCCTCCTCCGGCTCTAGGATATCTTGGTTGGCATCCTCCCCGATGCCTTGGCCATACTCTGGCTGGGTTTCTTGGTTCTTTTCTTCCTCATCGACATATTCATTATTGGTTTGTAGATCAGCTACCTCTCCAGCTTCAACCTGAAGATCGCTATCCACTTGCTCCCCGCCTCCAAGTTCAGTTTCTTGGCTTTCATCGGCTTGCTCTTGAAGCTCTGGCTGCCGATACATGTCTTCTGGAGCTGCTGGTTGTGGCTCTTCTATTGCCAGGATTTCGGCTTCAGGCGAAATTTTGCCGAAATCCTCATCGACAAAAGCCGGTGTTCCGCAGTTGTTGCAATATTTGTGTTCAGGCAGCATTTTGGAGCCGCAGTTCACACAAAATTTTATAGCCATAATTTCAAATACCTCCATTCGGCAAAAATAACAATGTGTCGCTTGCTGTCAATTCTTCAGCATAAAGATATGTTGCCACAAATTCAGCGCAAGATCAATATACACATTCATCCGGTTGCGTAATTTTCTCGCAAGTTCGCTATTTTCACATGCTTCCATGTCAAAACCGGTTGCTTCTTGCCTAAAGATGGGATTTTGCTTTGAACCAGACTGCACTTCCTGTTAACTGGGACCTTGCATTGCCAGAATATAGTTTTGATGCTATTAAATTAGCCAGCCAGGGCTCGGTCTGCATTGGTTGGCTGCATAAAGCAGCATAAAACTGTTTTTGGAGAGAAGCTTTGCAGGAGCAAACAATAAGCTTTATTGACGGATTTTTACTTATATGGCATTTCCTCTATTGAGGTATTTTGTGGTAAAATCATGATTGGTATATATAACGAGACTAGTAGAAAGCTGTTGTTATTCCTTGAAAAAACCTCATGAAACGATAACAAGAAACTATTTGATTGAAAAAGTAAGGGATGCGCCTAAAAAGCCTGGATGTTATTTGTTCATGGACAAGCTAGGTTATGTCATTTATGTGGGAAAATCTAAAAACTTGCACAACCGGGTACCCAGCTATTTCACTGCAGCATCCTTCGTGAACAAACGGACAGGCGAGCTCTCCAACCGCATTGTGGATGTGGAATACCGCATAATGGATTCAGAACTGGATGCACTGCTCCTTGAGTACAAATTGATTAAGGAATATAAGCCTTGGTACAACTCTAAGATGAAACCTGATAGGCAACGGCCATTCTTGCGGGTTTCCATTGGCAATGGCAATGAGGCAACATTTACTTCATGTTTAGAAAAGCTGGATGACGGAGCTGAGTACTTTAGCTTTTTCACTGACGAGTACGACCTTGAACGGGCGCTTTCATTGCTATGCAAAATATGGGGCATACCAAAATGCATGAAAAACAGCTTTATACGCAAAGAAAGGCCATGTATTTACAATGCTGTCGAAGGCTGCCATGCCCCATGCAGCGAAATATGCGATAATGAGGCTTATGGAGTTGCTGTAAAGGATGCTGTGGGTTTTCTAAAGGGAAAGGCTACTTCAAAAAGTAGGGAATTAAGGCGAGAAATGGCCCAGGCTTCTGGCAGCCTTGAGTTTGAAAAAGCAGCATACTTTAAAGAATTGATTGACGGTTTGGAGTGGTTGAAAGCTAAAAGGCAAATTCGCTACCACTTGCCGGACAAAGGGGAATCATTAGTACTAATCCGACCCCACCAAGAGTTGGCGTTCTCTGTTTTCTACATAAAAGACAAGCAGGTAATGCATCGGGGAGATTTTCCACAACAGATTAGTGATGGCTTGATTGAGAGTTATTTATCATCACTTGAGCAAGAAATGCCGGCAATCGAAGAATGTGGGCTGTTAGCAGAGTCCTTGCTTGAAGTGGGAGCATACAAGCAGTTTACGATGTTGCCAAGGAAAAAAGGTTCAAGACAGGCAATATATAATGCAATTATCAAGTTCAGCAAGCAAGCATCTGCCACTAGCAAGTGATTTATGGAAACTGTTCGAACTGTTCAAAAGTAGTGGAACATTCAATGAAGTTTTGAAAAAAGGGTATCGTCAAAAGTTCCAAGTCGTGATATAATCAATTCAGCATCTGGGGCAATATTTGTGTCTGGCAGTTTTTGTATCTGCTTGTACTGATAATCTGGATAGCTGCCCACTAATTTCATACTACTGTATTAATTCGGAGAAGTACTCAAGTTGGCCGAAGAGGTGCCCCTGCTAAGGGTATAGGTCGTTAACGCGGCGCGAGGGTTCAAATCCCTCCTTCTCCGCCTTTTTTTTGGCTTAAAAACGTCCTTTTCATGACTGACTATCTGACACCATCCTACCCCTTACAGTTTTTTGTCGCTGTTTTTCAAGCTATCGCGGTGGATTGAAGCTTTCTTTTGGAGCGTCTCTTTGACTCAATGTCTATGGTATAATTAAGAGCAAATCTGTAAACAGGATAATACTATATATGGCAGAACTGAAGTACAAGTTCAAAAGCGACATATAGTTTAAAATGCTGCTGACCAGGAACCATAGTTTGCTCAAGAACCTTGTCGCTTGTTCCCTTGGCTTGCAGGAGGTCAGCATTGATGAGATTGTAGTTGCAAATCCAGAAATCCTGCCTGAGCTTATCGAAAGCAAGTTTTGCCGCCTGGACATCAACATGGTTGTTGGCGGCAAGCATGTTGACATCGAGTTGCAAGTCGCAAATGAGGGCAATTTCAAAGAGCGCGCTATGTTCTATCTTTCGAAGATGTTTAATGAAATGCACTCTGAGTTCGCATGGCTTGAGCGGAAGCGTCATGAGCTGCTTTCCGATAAGATGTCCATGCACTTTTATGAAATGGGGAAGCTGCCGGCGGCGATTGACCTGGCAGACGGAATGCAGGTTTGGCATAAGATATTGCGCGTCGAGAGCGAGCAGGGGATGGCGGAATTGGAGAAAATCAAAAACGAGGTGGACATAGTGGGCAAGACGCTTGATGGCTACAAGAAGATTACCGATTCAGCCGAATACAGGGAGCTTGAGCGCATGAGGGAAAAGATACGGTTTGACGAGTCAAACGCCCTTCGAAGTACTGAAAAAAAGGCTTTAAAGGAAGCAGCTCGAAAACTATTAAGATTAGGTATTCCAATTGAAACAGTAAGTGAAGGGACTGGGTTGACTTTGCATGAAATAGAACAATTGCAACGCCCGTCAGAATAGGCTCCGTTCCAGAAACAAGGCTATTTGCAATGGTGAAGGCATTTGTTTGCGCTGGTTGCATCAAATAAAAGTTGGAAGAGTGTTTCATACTTGGACAATTTACTACCCCACTTCTACCCCATACAGCTTTTATTTGTCTTTCACGCTATTGAAACTAATTAAATAGAAATGGCTATTCTAAGCAATTTTTTTGTGCTGAAAAGTACTCCTTTAAGCCTGTTTTAAGGTGTATGCTTTCTTCAAGTCCCTCCTTCTCCGTCTTTTTTTGGCTTAAAAACGTTATTTTCCAGGCTCTCTGGCACCTTTTTACCCCTTACAGTTCTTAGTAGCGGTTCTCAGGCTTTGATCGGAGCTTGCTTTCGAATGCGTCGTCTTGTTAGCCTCACCCGTATAACCGGGATAAGTGTTCATTTTGAAAGATTACGTAAAGATTAGCCTACACCTTGAAACTGAAAAATGCCTCAAGATGCAGAGCCCATTTACTATGGTATAATAAAGGCAAATTAGTGAATAGGATAATACTATATATTGTGGCAAAACTAAAATACAAGTTCAAGAGCGACATATTGTTCAAAATGCTGCTGACCAGGAACCCCGGCTTGCTTAAGAGCCTTGTCGCTTGCTCCCTTGGCTTGCAAGAGGATTCCATTGAAGAAATTGTGGTAGTCAATCCAGAAATCCTGCCTGGGCTTATCGAAAGCAAGTTTTGCCGGCTGGACATCAACATGGTTGTTGACGGCCAGCATATCGACATTGAGCTGCAGGTCGCAGATGAGGGCAATTTCAAAGAACGCGCCATGTTCTATATCTCGAAGATGCTTGTCGAGGCACTAAAATCTGGAAGTGACTATATTGGGGCTCCGCACTGCATTTTGATATGCATCTTGGATTTCGAGCAGTTCGCCGCAAAAGAAATACACTCTGAGTTCGCATGGCTCGAGAAAAAGCGGTTTGAGCTGCTTTCCGATAAAATGGCCATGCACTTTTATGAAATGGGGAAGTTGCCAGAGGCAATTGACTTGGCAGATGGTATGCAGGTTTGGCTCAAGATATTGCGAATCGAGAATGAGCAGGAGTTAGCGGAACTGGAAAATATCAGAAACGAGGTGGATATTGTGGACAAGGCGCTTGACGGTTACAAAAAGATCACCGCTTCAACCGAATATAGGGAGCTGGAGCGAATGAGGGAAAAACTGAACCACCACCGCCTGGAAGGCGGTGGGTTCAGGTGTTGCGGCTGGAAGCCGCCTAAAGCACCTTAGAGCTCGTCGATGCC
>WRIE01000022.1 GCA_009782875.1 Eubacteriaceae bacterium
TTGGTCTCTAGTTATGTCGCTTGGATATTTATTTCTCATATAATGGTAAACAGCCTTTTTAGCGTTATTATACCATTTATCGACATTTATGGACATATTAAACAGCCTCTAAGGACGACGCTTTGTTGCTTGCTATGCCTAAAGGCATGAAGTGGCTTCGCAAACCTTTACTGCTTTTAACCCTTAAAAGGGCTATTCTTGCTTTCTACCCCTCAAGGGGTTCGTTGTCCTCTAACCTATCGTATTCTGACTGCTTCGCTATATACTGCTTTATTTGTTCTTCGTTGCGGCCCACGGCATCGACATAATAGCCTGTTGCCAAAAGTGCCTGTTCCCGCCCTTTTTCTTGTATTGCGGGTGCTGGTCAAATATCATCAAAGCACTTTTGCCTTTCAAATACCCCATAAAATATGACACACTCATTTTTGGCGGTATTTTGACACACAGGTGGATATGGTCTTTGCCCACGCTGCCGCTTAATATTTCTTCGCCTTTATACCCGCATAGCTGTTTGATTATCCCCCGGATGCTTTTCCTTAATTCTCCATACATTATCTTCCTGCGGTATTTCGGTATAAACACTATGTGGCATATGCAATCCCATTTTGTGTGTGATAAACTGTTGTTGTCCAATGGACAGCCCTCCTGATTTTGTGGCATAGGTATGCGTAACCTTGTCAAGTTTATCAGATGAGGGCTTACGCTCTATTTCATCATAAGTATCGCTTCCGCTATTCTATTCTCCCGCGCAAAGCGCGGTGCTTAATCTGGAGTTATAGTTTACAACAAGAATGGGCGCTATCAGAAACTCAAGAACCAGCTTATTGAGTAGTTTGTTTTTACAATGACTTGATATTTACATGGAGGGTGGACAAGCGCATCCTAAAGACTATTTGCAGCATTTAAAAACCGCTGGTAAGGACGCTACACTTTCTTTCTGGCAATTGTTAGCCTTTGGGACGAAAGTGGAAAGCCAGGCTCATTAAAGAAGCTTGCGTATTGATACAAAAATTTGCTGCGGTGCGTTTTTAGTTCAGCATCTGTTCTAATGTTAATATTTACAGTTGCCAAAAAAATACCTCCAATTGCACTATTGCTTCACGAATGGACCACTATGCCAATACAATTTCCTCATTTTCGCTGACGGAGAGGCGCGGGCTTAATTGGGCAAGCCTGGCAAGTTGGCTAAAGGTTATTGCTTGCCCTGAGCCTGAATTCTTCCTGCAGGCTTTGCAGGCTGCCAAGCAGTTTAATTGGCGTTATTGTTTTAACAGAAGACCTAAGCAGGATTGTGTCAGACGGTTGGCAAGCCATTCTAAACACATATATGCCATCTGCTGGCGAGCTGCCTGCCGGCAGCAAATACTCGTTTTTATTTCTAGCGACTTTAATTGAACCAACAGGCATCTCGCCGTCAACAAACAGATAAACCTTTGCCCATCCGCCGCTAATGTTTTCCACATGATAGAAAACATAGGCAGGATAGGCGACCTCAAATTCAACATCCCCTCCAAGTTGGCTGCTATCCAGCTTTTGCCTGGCTGCACCGCTTGGGCAGCAAACCTCAAACGTGTATACGCGCCCAGGCTGCAAATTGGACGTTTCAACCTGCTCTTCATGGGTTTGCATCCGTTTTAGGACATTTTTTACTGACACTTCTTTGCCTGTGGATTTTTCCAATAAAACAATATCCAATGACTCAAAATCCCATGAAGGCTCCCAGGAGATAACAGCTGCCGGCACACACTTTTTGTCGCCGTCGTTATATTTGATTTTAAAATTGACCAAACCTTAAGCCACCTTCCTAGACCAGCCCAAGGTATTTTCTTGGAGCCAAAAGCGCCATTAGAAATCCGTCTATCGGAATATCGCTTGAAAAGCCCCACTGGACTGCCATTGTGCCATTGAATAGTTCCATTTTCCCCACCTGGGCTGCCGTAGCTTCATCTTCACAGGCGATGGCGCAGCAGGCTGTAGCGCCGACTTCTGTAGACCTGTAGTATATGGAGTCGCAATTGCGTTTTATGAATGTGTTCAATGTTTCAACACTCCATGGAGCCGGGTAAGGCTTAAACAATTCGATTGAATCCGCTAGATCAACACTCCAGTCTATGGGCGGCATCCCTCCGCCGCTTGCCACGTTGTTTCCTATGTCCCAGTAGTTGTCCAAGGCATTAAGCTGGATTTCTATCCTGGCTTTTGCAGCCTTTGATTGTGCGAGAAAATCCCCATATTGCACGCTAAACAAACACTGCTCCCAATACCAAAGCTCCGCAGTTTTCCCATAGATTACCGGGAATCCAAACTCGTTGCTTATCTCGCGGCAAAGGGTTGAAAAATCAACTTGCAAAAACCGGTCTGCTTTTTTTTGCTGCGCCTTTTCCTCAAGCGCGCTTAACTCTTGTTTTGCTATGAATATTTTTTTTGTTATCAAAGCTGCAAAGTTGTCCATAAGCCATTGCAAGGGGACCTTATGGTACCAGGGATTTGGCGGTGACCAGGCTAGGCCAAATAGCCTTTCGAGGTCTTGGCCCTCGAAATGGGACTTGCGGTATTCACGGATAACTGTATCTCCGCTGATGCCAATTCCAAACAAGCCATATAGGGCTTGTTCTAAATCAAAGGATTTTTTTTCAGGCACTTTCTTGAAAAGGCCTGCAAGCTTGCTCCCAAAGCCCCGGTTTTCCCCGAATAGCTTCTCGTAATTATTCTCGTCGATTGGGAAGCTTTCCAAGGATGGAAATGGCTCAAGGCTTGATAAAAAATAGTTCTTTGAGTCCTCCAGCCCGCTCTCGGCACTGGCTGCAAGCAAATCCAAGCCTTCTTTGGACGTAGCAGCGACACGAAGGCACACCTCCAAGCTGGAGTACAACGTATGCACCCAGCTATCCCTTGAATATGAGCTGACGATGCTCTCGACAAGCACACCTCCAGCCTTGCTGATATATGCCACGGAGGTGTCTTGGATATATGAGTATACCAATAAAGACTCCAGCCCAGGCTTTGTTTTGTAGACATAAATATCATCGTCGCTTAAAATCTGCGAATTGCTGTCCACTAGCCGGATGGTTTGTTTGGCGCAGTTCGCAGGCACATCCAGATTGCTTGACTCGCTTGCCGACAAAACATCCCTTACAGTAATTTTCGCGGCTCTAGGCGCTTCATGCCTATCAATCTTTTCTTGTATCTGTTTTAAGATGCCCTCTAGCCCATCCGCATTTGAGTATGTGATGTACACATGGCTCCCAGGCCCAAACAGTTCTTGGACACAACTGCAAAAGGTGTCCAGCGCATTTCCCGTTTGACTGGAAAAGAGGAACACGCTGATGCATTTGCGGCTCCAAGACTGCAGCTTGATGCTCGTTTGCCCAATTATTTTGTTTACCAGGTCTTCTCCCATTTTACTCCCAATTTTCCTGCTCAACCGCCAAACCGCAGGATCTCGTCACTGTAGAATTCCCTGAGTTTGGCAGGCAGCGTGCCGTCTGGCTGCGCTCCTGTTATAGTTTTGACAAAACTAAGCGGGGCCATGCCCTTTGCTGCCTCCTTTAGCTCTGCCAGCAGGGCTTGCTGCCTTTCTGGTATGGAGGCGCGCTTTTGCCTGTCAGCTATTATCTCTTCGTATTGCTCTTGCCAATACTCGAATAATTCCCCGGGCATTTCCATGTATTTTTTCATCATGTAATAGTAGTGGTAAGGCCTTTGCCAAGGGAAGAGCTCCAGCTCTGAAAGCAGCTCATTTTCGTTTCCTGAATAGTCAATGTAGAGCCACGATTTCTCTTCAGTGTTGTAGTCTACCAGCCCTGCGCCATAGTAGTTGGCGAAAACCTGGATGCGGCCTTTTTTTATAAGCTCTGCCTCTTTCCGGACATCATCCGAGCCCAGCTTGCTGTTGTTTTCCTCAACCAGTTTTCGCAATTGGGCCATGACTCCAAGTGTCCGCTCAAGGGAAATGCATGTATTATACATCTTGCGCAAGAACTTGCCCGTGTAAATCCATTCAAAGTTGTTTCTTGGCGACATGCCGTCTTGCATCGGCATTGAATGGGGGCGTGTATTGGCAACTCTGAATGTTCCTTCAGGCAGGGCAGATTCCAACTGGCTAATGTCATAGACGGCACTGCTGTCAAGAAGCCCAAAGAGGCGGTTTGCTTCAACTTTATAGATATTCTCCGCTTCGTTTTCACGCTCTACTTTATTTTCCTTGATTATGAACGCCACATTTGCCGTTGCCAAGTTGCGGTTTTCCTTGTCGTCAAGGAGCAGCAGCTGGTATTGGCTATAGAGGTTGGAATAAGGCGTGACAAGACCAAACCGCCTGGCTGTCTCCAGCATTTGGGCCATATATGCGGCAAGGGTCCTTTCCTCAGCGAAAACATACCCGGGCTCTATTTGGCTCCAGTTGTCTTGGTTTATCAGGTTCGGCAAACTGCGCCAGTTTATGCTAGCTTCATACAAATGCCGCCCGATGACATCGTCCCCTGCAAACCTTGCATATGCCCTCTCCCCGTCTGCCACCCATGTGTACTGCTCCAGCGGGAAGGAGAAATGGCTTGAAAACAATGTGAAGCTCTGCGAGTGCAGCGAATGGTAGACATCCAGGTTAGGCACCAAGGTTCTCAACTGCTGCTCAATCAAGCCATTTAGCAAACTTGTGCTTTCCGGCAATATGAGCACATATTTTTTCGGGGCTTGGGAAAACAATGCAGGGTTGCGGATTTGAGCCAAGATGTCGCCAAAGTCATACAGGTTTGTGGCAATTTGTTTTGCTGCCGTCCTTAAATCATCAGAGGGGGTTGTCCCGTCTGTTGAAGCCACTGCATTGGCTTTCCCGGAATAGCATTTGGCTACAAAGTCGCCCAAGTTCAACTTGAGTATCATGTCAAACTTGCTCTGGATAAAATCCCGGACAAAAGCAGACGCATTGAACTCCCGGTCCCTTGAAAGCCTTGCCCACAAGTTTTTATTGTCAAGCAGCCCTTGCTTGAAATTGCCTACTAGCTGGTTGATTGCCGCCTCGTCCATAATGCTGTCAATCCACTTTAGCCCGGCATTTTCTTTGGATCCAATTGGAGTCCAGTGGTAGCGTTTGGTCCCATCAACATTTGAGAGCACCGTCTGGGTAAAGACTGTCTCTGTCTCGTCAAAAACCTTTTTTAGCTCGTCAATAACTGCGGTGTACACCTCCCATGTTGTCCGGTTGATGTCTAGGGCCAGCACAGCAAGGGATTTGAAAATACGCCCGATCGCCTCTTGCATCAAGCCCTTGCGCCCCTTGGCGTCAGCAGGCCTTGTGCTCCTGGCATTCAGGATATCCCCAATTTCCAATGACAGGTTGGCCAGGTAATACGGCCCGCTCTTTTTGAAAATGTCATCCATCTTGTCGTTGAAGGCTTTTTCAACTTCGTTGCGCAATCCTTCCTCAGCGTCATATATCGCAGCTGAGACTTGGGCGCTGTCGGCAAATATGCCCACATGGACTTTGTTTGAGATCCTTTCAAGCAACACCCCGGCATTGTTGAGCCCCAGCTCCCCCAACGTGTCCAAAGCGGCATCCTTGTCGGCGTTTGCCCCTTTGATGTACATGCTGTACATTTGGTCGAACACTTTTTTTGCCGCATAAAGCGCCAAAAGGTCTGTGGGCACAAGGCACTCGGAGTAGCCTGTGGCTATAAACTTGTAGTGTGTGTCCCTGGGCAGGTACTGGGGGTCGCTGTTCAATATAAAAGCTGCCTGGTTGGCAGGCACATTTGACAGCGCGGCGAGCAGGCTGCTTGTCTGCCCTCCAGCGCCACCAGCCCCGTCAGCCACGCCAGCCTGGGACTGCTCAGACGCGATTATGTTGACAATGCAGCTAGCAGCTGTTCTGGCTGCCACTGTCCTCGGGTTCGAATTGAGGACAGCCCCTCCATGTCCGTCTATCAAAAAGCAATGGCGGAACAAATCCCCTTGGTTTACGTGGAAGTTCCCATAGTCCATCATAAACGCCTCGTCCCGGGAGGAAAGGGTCATATGGTACTCGATTTCCTTCAGGGCGGCATAGCCATTGCTGTTGCCTGTCGCAAGACCGATGTCAGTGTTTGCCCTGACTTCGTCGGAAGATGCCGGGGGGAGGAAAATAAAACCGTATGAGGCGTTGAAAAATTGGGCATTGTTTTGGGAAGACAGGATCTGGCTTATTATGTATGTTGCGTCTATGACAGTGCCGCTGCCTGTGCCCCCTGCTATGCCCGCCAAAACAATCAAGTTGATTTCTGCGCGGTTGATATTGGCGACTAGCTCGACAAAACATGCTTTGACCTTTGCTTGCAGCATTGCGATAGCTGCATCCCCACACAACAAAACCCGCCCACATTGGCGGCGGTTTCCTGCGCCAATCCCGCTCAAGCCGCCATCGGCATGGTTTTTGAGCTGGGGGTTTAGCCACTGCGCCATTGCTGGAGTGGGGTTTGCAACCCGCGCCAAGGCATTTTCATGTGGAAGCACCAAAATCTCATCCTCTCCAAGCAAAGACCCCCTGACAAGCTGCTCCAAATCTGAGCGCGCTGAGTCAATGGCTAAAAAACGGGCATACTTTTGAAGGCTGGCATCGTCAACCACTTTTGACAACTCGTTCTTGACCTCAGCCAGAGCATTGCAGCCTGTGCCGCCCAAACCGACAATCAGGTATGAATCCTTGGTATTGGTCACTGTGCGCTTGACCCTTTGGATGAATCCCTCACTCTCAAGCACTTTCATATTTTCTGATATTTGTGTTCTTTGGTCTTGTGTGAGTGGCATTTTGCCTCCTTGAATAATTGTTGCGGTTTTACAGGGCTTTTTTAAAAAGACCTGGCTTGTGTGTTTATCTAATTGCATGCCTGGCATGCAGTATTAATCGTCGTAGTCATTCGCCCTCTTGTTGCCGCCTGCGCTTCGTGGCTGGCAAGCAACTTTCAGCTTCTCCCCTTCCACCATAGCAACACTGGCGTTAAGCCCTGAAGCCAGTGTGCGGCGGGCAATTTCGCCATCGTTGCCAGCAAAAATAAACTTGTTCCTGTCAAAGCCGGGGACCCTGTAAAACTTGAAACTTGCAAGCATGTTGCGGTTTGACCCAAACAGGGCTGAAAGCTCTTTTTCTACATCTCTTTTGGTATTTTCCTTGTTAGCCATCTCCAGGCAAACCTCCAATAAAGACACCGATGGTTTGTTGAAACTGTTTAGCCGGACAATGGTATGGGAACCGTACTCGTATTTTTCGTTGATAGCCTGGTTTTGTGAGTATTCTATTGACAACCGCAACTCTGCGTTGATGTAGCCCCCCCTATAAGCGTGCAACACAAATATGCCGGCTGCAATGAGCACAATAGCTAGCGCTGCGATGAGCCAAGTGTTGTTGGACGATGCCAGCTCGACTGTGAAATTGGTTGTGGCCCCTTGTTCATCAGTTGCCGCCATTTGGATGGTTCCAACACCTTTGCCGGTCACATAAACAAAAAGCCCGCTGCCATCAGCGCTTGTGTTTTCATAATCACTGCTGAGTATAGAGTAGGACAGCTTGCCATTCTCCGGGTCAAAAACATGTTTGGACAGGTCAATCTTGCAACTGTTTCCAGTCAAGATGTTATATCCGAATCTCACTTTGACCGGGTTGTTTTTAACAACGGGAGGTTGGTTTGTTGCTGAAATTACAATTTCTTGGGACCTGAATTGTATCCTGTCACATGTATAAGCGGCATAAGCTATGTACTGCCCAAAGTTGCCCAGCAGCCCTTCGGCAACAAAAATTCCTTCATTGCCCAGCTTCATAGGAATCTCTTTTGTTTCTCCGGTTATAGTGTTGAGTAGTGTCAATTCGCATTCATAAAATGCCAGCTGGTTGTTCTGGGACGCTTTTATCCCGCCTTGCTCCAACCACGACACAAATTCAACGGGTTTGTTAAGCAGGATGCCGTTCCCGTTATCCAGCATATTTAATACTGCAGCTACATTTGTGCTAATAACAATATCAGGAATTACTTCGATGCCTTCAGTAACCAGGCTATCCCCTGCCCTGTCTACCCTGACAACCCACTTTCCTGGGCTTGGATCTAGAATCTTGGCATTGAAAAAAGTGTCGGAAATGGTAGCTGCCCCATCATTTTGGCTTACAATAGAACCGTCAGGGCGCTCGATAGAAATTGAGATTTTCTCGAATACACCCACATGGTAGCGCACAGAGATGTTCAGCTCAGAAGCGCCGAATCCAGGAATAATGCACTCCTTGACGATAGGGACAGTCTCTGCCAGCGCAGGGGCGTTTCCGTCAATCAACAGGTGCACAAGATTGCTAAAAGAGCCTGTGATATCATCAGGGCTTTCGATCTCTGAGTAGCGCCTTTCCAAGTCATTTAGGGATCCATCGCTGTTTCGAGGCGCTACTGGGTCATTGGCTATGCCTCTTGCGCCACGGACAATATCAAATACTTCTTGTTTGTTTTTAACTGCTTCGTCCCTTTTTATGTTGCCGTCTTTGTCCAGAAAAATGCCGAATACCTGTATGTTGTTGGCAAGACAGATGCTAATTGCTTCATCCTTCATCGAAAATGAGCGTTGGGGATCGGGGGTGTCCGTGATTCCGTCAGTGAAAAGTATTATTGCCGGCTCATAGTTTCCATCTTGCTCTAAGCCCCTTTTAATCAGCGCTTTGGCTGCCTCCAAGATTGCCGCCCCGATGTCGGTCCCCCCTTGTACTGGGTTTGCTTTTATGGCTTCGAGGATTTCCTGCTTCTCCTTTTGCGAGTTGATAGGCTTAAGCGGGGAAACTACAACAACCGATGAGTTGAAAACAATCGCGCCAATCTCGTTGCCGGAGGCTGGCAATGTTTCAAACAAATACTTAATCGCTTCATAGCGGTTTTCCAGGGCATCATTCGTCTCAAGTGAACCGCTCCTGTCAATAACCAGCATGATGTTATACTTTGTATCGCCATATGCGCTTGCCGCAACTGGAGTGGACATGAGGGCGCATATGAGAATATTGCTGACAAAAACATAGATTAGCAGTTTGATAAATGCTTTCTTTTTTGAAAATTCCATTATGCTTCATAAGCAGTTAGGTTTACTGCTTTTCCTCCATATTGAGGTTTAGTAGATATAAGCTTCCTATCCAGGCTGTAGCCCAAAAGCTAAAACACACACTTTGACAATATTGCCCAAAGAGTATTTGCGCATACCCTTCCTTGCCTGCCAACTTTATAGCCCCCAAGCCGCTTGCAGGCAGCGTTTGCCATCCCAGGCTGCTGGCAATCAAACGCTTTTAACAGCCGTCTAGGTGAAGGTCTTTTTAGCCCTAATTTAGGGATCTTGCGCTCAAGCCTCTTTACAGCAAGGCATTTCATTTACACCTGCACTTATTTGGACTATGCATCGTTTGAACAACTTTACAAGCTGGTTTTAAAGAATTAAAGTAGGTTGCAAGTTATGTAGATTTCTCTATTAATGTAGTATACCATATCTCCCACTAGGTGTATTTTGCTTTCAATATATATAAAGCCAAGACTGTTGTTGAATTGCTGCGACAATTATTTAAATACTACCAAACCTATGCACGCACATCATCTATCGCACTTGTTGGTGTTGCCATTTCGTGCTGCGTGCTTTACGATCTATATCACTGAAAGCACGCTTCCAGATTTGAGAGCAAATCAAGTCCGGCAAATATACCTACAGCGGTTACGAGGGCTATGATACAATACCACTCGCATATTCCGGCAAAGCCGACTGCGGCGTATTTGCTTTCGATGAATATGGCAAAGTGCAGGAGGCGAGCTTCATTACAACACAGAAACAGGGCATTTAATTGCCCTATCCGCAAAAGGAGCGTTTGAGTTGGGCTTAGACGGGAAAAAAAATATTGTATAGCGACCCAGATGTTAAACAAAGCGTGGGCAACAGGCCTTTGCGGCGCAATGATACACAAGCTGTCAAGCACTCACAATTGCTAGAAAACTGGCAGTATGATTCCGTCTGTAATTTGTTTTATCGCTTCAACAAAAAATAAGATAGAGAAAAGGAGTATTAGCGGTGGATAACTCAATAAATTTTACAATAGAAAACCCCATGCCTCCGTTATGGATGATGTTTCCACATATTCACCTACTAAGCATTGGATGGCGCATGGGCTATGGCGAAAGCTACAAGTTTGATTTTTTTGATTGGCTCGATACACTTTCTGTGGGCGATATGGAGAAATATAAAGCCATGTTTCCGCCTCCTGTGCTTCTGTGGAAGAATTGGTATGAGCAAAGCGGCAACCTTGAAGCAAAGGAAGATTCCAAACCATGGGGTATTGTCTAAAAAATGTAGATGCTTTCGTGCATTTTTGGAATAAAAACGGCAAGCCAAAATATTCACGGGAATGGCTGATGGAAAAAAACACAAACGAGATGGATTTTGTGTTTTTTTGGCAGGCTGGCGATATCAGCTACAAGCCTTATTGCTGCTTCAGCCAATGGCAATACTCAGAGTTTAGGGAGGAAGAGCTTGCATCAATCCAAAATCTAACCTGTGCCGAGCAATATATGATGGCATCAAAGGCTTGGATTTTTGGAGACGAGGAAACAAAACAAGAGATTCTGGAAGCATGCGAACCTAAGCAAATGAAGTCGCTTGGACGCAAAGTTCGGAATTTTGACCTCGAAATATGGGAGAAAACAAGGCATTCGATTGTATTAAACGGCAACTATCACAAATTCGCTCAAAACAAGGCCATGCGGGATATTCTACTCGGCACAGGTGACAAGATTTTGGCGGAAGCAAGCCCCACAGACACGATTTGGGGGATTGGGCTTGGTGAAAACAACTCCAAAGCCACTGGCCCTTCAAGCTGGCGCGGCTTGAATTTGCTTGGGTTTGCGTTGATGGAGGTGCGGGATGAAATAAGGCGAGTGTATCAAAACTACGGGAAAGTTGACTGGACACAATTTGAAAGCCAGCGAGAATGAAGTTTGCTCTAAATTCTTTGCTGCAAAAGCGCTCGCAACGCATGAAAGCTTCTAATTTATATTTTAAGCGGTAATTGCAAAGCAAGCACCTTAGCAATTAGAGTTTCTAAAATGATGGGTGGCAGCACTGTACAATATACAAGCGCCTCTACTCTTCTATAGTTGCCGCTACAGTGATATGATAACTATCTTGGTTTTCTGTCAATTCGTAACCCAAGATCATTCTTCTGTTATTGGAATACAGGAGCCGTTTCCTATCCAGCTTAATTGTGCTACATCATTTAAGTCTTTGCCAACAAAGACCTTTTTGAGCGATTCATTAACGAGCTTTCTTTGTTCTGGCGACCTCTCCAGAAGAATTAAGCAATTCTACAGAAGTTGGGCGTGGGCGATTACCTTATCGTATTCTTCCCTGATTGTGGTATCTACTGCTTCAAACATGTGACTCGCATAATCTGACAAGATTTCAGACATTTCTTCCAATGGGGAGGTTCACAACAAGCATTGTGTCTATTTCCAGTCAATTTTAAGATATTACGCTCCATTCGAGCAATAACCTCATCAGCAATGCCTTGATTGCCGGCTTCCCTAGTAGCTGCAGCATACGGTTTTTTGTTTGCTTTTTCTTTGTTTTGTTGCCAGCCTTTTTTTTCCAAGATTTTTTTGCCACAGCATTATCTCCTTAAACTCTCAACTCCGGGCTATAGCAGCCCAGTGCTGTATAAACCGTTCTTCGAATAAATGCAGAAAGCGCCTTTTATCTTGTTATACCATACTGCACAAAATTTTCGACATAAAATGCAGGCATTTCCAGTTGCCTGCATTTTGATCGAATACAATATTCAAAAGGTTTGCCATGACTGGCACGATTCTCTATTTTGCTGTGCAATACCAGCTGCCCAATCTCGGCGTGGCGAGTAAATGAAGCAATATAACACAACACCCTGTATTCTGGCTCTGCTTGTCGCTTCCTGGAAAGAGTTCTTGATCCTAAAAAACAATTGACTTGAAAAAATCCTTAATTTCTAGACCATAGATTTGCTTTCCAATGATTGATGTTTTCGTATTGTACATGCCATCATCCAAATGGGGTGAGCGCAGTCCATATTTTACTGACATGCTAGCTTCGAGGTATGCCGCCAAGCCATCACATACTTTAATAATTTTACCGTCAACACCTGGGCACATTGGATCCATTTCTTCGAGATATTCCTCTGGTTTTTTTCCTTCTTTCCCCCACGGCACTATTCGAACAGCTTTATAGTGAGGGTCTAGGCTTTTGCGGTTCGAAAATTCTCCATGAATTTTGTATTCCTGCAGTCCGCATTCATTTGAAACCATTGGTTGAATGATGCCTTCACCATTTTTTTCGTAAAAATGCCCCAAAATAAACTGCATGTGGCTCCTCCAGCTTTCTGGGATACAAGCAAGAATCTCATTCTCTACAATTTCCAGCTCGATTATAGAAACTTTCTCGCTGATTGAATCATCCGCATTTTTTATAGGCGAGATAATATCTCTGGTCCATGCTTCAGGCAAGTCATGGAATAGCGCTGCATAAAAATTGTTAATGATCCTGTCCTTTGAGAGTCCTGCTTCCAAACTGATAAAATATACCATTACTGCCACCAGCATGCTGTGGCCTAAAACATTGGTGCTTGGTATCCTCGGTGTTTGGCTCCAGCGAATCTGGTATCGCAAACGTTGCATAAAATGTATCAGCGAAACCAGTTTCTCCCCTTTGTCATGGCGCCTGATTTTCAAAACAAGGTCAATGAAAAGCCGCTTCTCATTAAAGCATGCTACAGCATTGTCAATATCAACATTTATCTCAGTCTCAATAGCATCTAGATCGGCATCTTTCCCGTTGAAACTCTTCACTATTTCAAATTCATTCAACGTAGTAAATTTGTGGGAAAATGTCAATATTCCTGATTCAACGCTGCTCTTGTCTTGGCAATTGATGTAGCTGCTAAATCTTCCAATCAACGTATCATCCAATTTTTCTAGGGCATATTGGGGATTGCTCCAATCGTCTAGAATTTTCTTGTTTATAGCTTCCCTTACAGCATCATCATTATTTAGTTTTGTTCGTATTTTTGCATGAATGTCAGATGTCGAGATTTTTCTCATGAGATCAAAAACGTTTCCATCTACAATTTTGATCCAATCAACTGTAGTAACTTCGTCTTCAACTGATTTTCCAAGAAAAAATGTGATCATTGATTTCATTGCATGATGGTCAATCTCAATAAACTCTGTCGGCCTTAACCGGTCATTCCAACGCAATATTGAAAAGCCTTCAAAGAATTTTGCAGCCAATGGATAAGCAATCATAACTGTAACTCCCCGTTATTTCCAAAATTTCTAGTAACGGCAACAGGCTTATCGGCATGCTGCCCATAAATACATGTGTATGTTGGCAAGGCTGGAGTTATAACATGTTCTTCCCTTGTGTCTGCAAACCGCCAAGCAAGGATGTGTTGGCAAGCTAGCACAAACCAAGCCGCCTGTGATAGAATTCAGAAAAAGGATGCTTTTTGACGCCCATTATCAACATTTGCGGAGGATAAGAAAAATGGAATCGACAACTACAAAACTTCAAGCAAAGGACGGCGCTAGCCTGGATGTTGTCTTTTATCCTGGCAACCGCCAACCTGAAAAAGGCTTGGTTCTTATAGTCCATGGCTTCGGGGAACACGCAGGAAGCTACAATGAGCTTATCGAAGAGCTCTCTTCAAATGGATATTCCAGCGCAATCTACAGCCAGCGCGGCCATGGCGACATTGAGGGCAAGCTAAGGGGGGTGATACCCAGCTACGAGGCATTGCTTGACGACATCTCCATTATTGCGGCCTGCGCCAGCGAGTATGCCCCTGCCATCCCCCTAGTTTTGTATGGCCATAGCATGGGAGGCAATATCGCTGTCAATTATCTGCTTAGCCGCAGCCAAAGCGAGTTTTGTTGTGTTGTCCTCGAGTCTCCATGGTTTGGGCTATACAAAGAGCCTAGCAGTTTAGTCAACAATACTGCGCGCCTTTTTGGATCGATGTCCGGCAAAATGGCAATCAACAACAAACTGGCATATAGCGATATGACAAGCGACGAGGAGAAAGCAAAGGAAATTGAAGAGGATGCGCTTTACCATAACAGGATCTCTTTCAGATTGTACACAGGGGTCAAAAACGGTTGCCAAGTTGCGTTAAAAAATGGGCATAAACTAGTGCTGCCCGCTTTTATCGCCTACACCCGCGATGACAAAATTGTCAAAAGCGAGGCAACCGAGCTTTTTGCCGAAATTGCAGGCATTAAGCCTGTAGCCTACGACTCATGCCACGCAATCCGCAAGGATAGGAACAGGCAAGTTTTTTACAAAGACCTTTTTGCTTTTTTAGCAAAACACACCAGCTGAAAGGAGACACCATTGAAATATATAGCAGCCCTTGACCAGGGAACCACAAGCTCCAGGGCAGTGGTTTTTAATGAAAACCAGGAAATCCTGTCTATTGCCCAAAAAGAGCTCACCCAGATTTATCCCCATCCAGGCTATGTAGAGCATGACCCGATGGAGATTTACAACAGCCAGCTTGAAGTATTGGAAAAAGCAATCAATTTGAAGGGAATCGCAGCCTCTGATATAGCCGCTATCGGGATCACAAACCAGAGGGAGACAACTATTGTCTGGGACAGGCATACGGGATTGCCTGTATACAACGCAATTGTATGGCAGTGCCGGCGGACATCATCCTACTGCGAGGATATCCTGGCTAAAGGGCTTGGCCCATATATCAAGCAAGCCACAGGCCTTGTCGTAGACGCTTACTTTTCTGCCACTAAGATCATGTGGATCTTGGACAATGTGCCGATGGCGCGCGAGAAGGCGGAGAATGGGGACTTGCTTTTTGGCACAGTAGACACATGGCTAGCCTGGAAACTCTCAGGCGGCAATACCCATGTGACAGACTATACCAATGCTTCCAGGACTATGCTCTACAACATCGACAAGCTTTGCTGGGACGAGAAACTGTTGGCAGAGTTCAAAATACCCGCTTGTATGCTCCCAGAAGTGAAAACTTCAAGCGAAACCTACTGCGCCACAAGCGTTTTAGGCTGCGTGATACCCGTAGCAGGCATTGCAGGAGACCAGCAAGCCGCTTTGTTCGGGCAATGCTGCTTTGACAAAGGCGAAGCCAAAAACACTTATGGCACCGGCTGTTTTTTGCTGGCCAACACAGGCAATAAACATGTTGTTTCAAACAACGGGCTAATAACCACTATCGCTGCCAGCTTTGGAGGGGATGTCCAATACGCCCTGGAAGGCAGCGTGTTTGTAGCAGGGGCTGTGATCCAATGGCTCCGGGACGAGCTGAAGATCATTCCATCCGCAGCTGCGTCAGAGCAGTATGCAATATCGGCGGGAAGCAATGGAGGGGTCTATATCGTCCCCGCTTTTTCAGGATTGGGAGCACCATACTGGGACATGTATGCCCGAGGGGCTATTTTAGGCATAACCAGGGGAACAAACCAGCATCATTTTGCACGGGCGGCCCTTGAGTCCATAGCCTACCAAACCAAGGATGTGCTTGGCGCCATGGCTGCCGATATGGGAAGCAACTTAAGCCAATTAAAGGTTGATGGCGGAGCCAGTTCAAACAACTTTTTGATGCAATTCCAAGCAGATATTCTTGATATCGAAATTCTGCGCCCTATGAACACAGAGGCTACTGCTCTTGGAGCAGCATATTTGGCAGGGCTTGCTATTGGGTTTTGGAAGGACACAAACGAGCTGAAGCAGGGGTTCAGAGTTGAAAAGCTCTTTTCGCCGTCAATGGGCGAACAGCAAAGGATTGTATTGCTTGATGGCTGGCAGCGTGCTGTGGAACGCAGCCGTGGCTGGGAAAATCATTGATTAAACAGGTTGTTTGGCACTGCGTTTGCAAAAGAGGATGGATCTGCAATTACAATAGCAGCATTGTTGTTTGAGCATCCAAATGGCGAGGTTGCCAAGCATCTGCATTTTTGCCGCCAGTTTTTATTGGGGTGATATGAAACAGCGGTAAATCGTCAGTGCCAATGAGATAAAAAAACCTCGCAGAAAAATCAAATTTGTCTTTTTGTATTGCAGACTAAAAACCTATCTTATTTGTGTATGCTATACTTGGCATATTAGGCACAGGCTATATTCAAAAAATCGCCATGCCAACTAAGGAGGAATGGCAGCCTTTCGCTGCCGGAAAGGTCAAAATGTCAACTAATCTACTTGAGGAACGCAAACAAAACAGGACTGATGTTTTTAGCAACAGAATTCCAAAACGAGTCCCGATCCAGGTGGGGCTTTCATTGGCAGTCGTCGCCGACTATGCTAAAATTGATAGGCGTGTGGCTTATTGGGATCCTTCATTATTGTCAGACGCTATTGACGAGCTCGCTACCTTGATCCCATCTGACAACCTCCCGTATTCCGGCACTATTTATTCACCAGTTACATCCCAGACAATTGACTCCATCGCTAAAGTAATGTCCAGCACAGGCTACATGCAACACCCAAACACTGTATGCATGAGCCCTGACGAATACGATGAGCTAATTGCTGACCCATATGCATTTATCGTAGACAAATGTGTGCCTCGGCTTTGCAAAGCCCTCGACCCGGAGTTCAACCCAGGAAGGTTCCAGCTGGCTCTAATGCTTGAAGATCGGATGAAAGCAGCTGTAGCCAGAAAAGAAATCCCGATGGTCCAAGGATTTAACGCAAAATACGGATATCCAGTGTTCCCAGGCGGAAACAGGGTAAGGGCAGGCATGGACTGGCTGGCAGACATGCTTCGAAGCTTTTCTGGTGTTTGCATTGACATCAGGCGCAACCGCCAACAAGTGCTGGATGCCTTGGACAGTGTTTATCCTCTGCTCTACAAGACAGGCCTTGCCAATGACTTAAATAACATCGACCGCCAAGTGGTCACGAGTTTCCAGCTCCATATGGCTACATACTTGCGAGAAAAAGACTACCTGGATTTCTTCCAGCCAACTTGGCTTCGCCAATCCGTCGACTATGCTTCCCACGGGATGCGCACTGGGGCGTTTTTGGAGCATGACTGGGAGAGGCTGCTTGATTTTGTCTACGACTTCCCCACTGGCTCATACTTTACCTTTGAGTTCACCAATCCCCAGATTCTAAAGGACAAGCTAGGCAAGAAGCATATTTTGGGCGGCGGATTCCCGTTGATCAACTTGACTACATGCAACAAAGCCCAGATCATTGACAAAACCAAAGAGTGGCTTGACATAATGGCGCCAGGCGGGCAATATACATTCGGTTTTGACAAGAGCGCTTTAGTTTACAGCGATGTGAATTTGGAGAATCTAATCGCCATGTGCGAAACTGTCCGGGATTATGGCGTATATGACAATGCTGGCCAAGCGACCGGAGAAGATTTCAACAAAGAAGACTACACACTTTCTGAAGGGGCTGGCAATTTCAAGAGCAAGTACTACCCGGTTTGGGAGGAGTATTTGGAGAAATGGCCATATACCCCTGAGAATGCAAAAGAAGTGATATATGGGGCTGAAGATGCGTTGCTCTCATATTTCTTCGCATTGACTTGTTAATAAGCTATTTGTTTGCATTAAAAAAGAGGATGGGCAACACAGCCCGTCCTCTTTGTGTTATCTGCTGTTTTTGTCGCCCCAATGGACACCATGGGCATTCAATAGCGAACGGATGGTTTCCACAGACTCGCTGTCAATATCCGCCAAACAAGCTATTTCCCTTTCGCTTTTTGATGTCATCATCTCTAGGGATTCGCAGCCTGTGCCTTCTATAGCTGCTGCGGCTTCTGGCGAAAGCTTCTCCAAAAGCACATGTATTGATGTTGGCACAAATGGCTCTTTTGGCTGAAATGACTTGTCAAATTCAAGAGTCTCCTCTTCTGGCAGCTGCTCATAGACAAGGTCAATGCTGAATGTGCCATGCACACCAGTGAGAGCTCCATCAAATAGCTCATATGCCATAAATGTGTCAGGATCCCTTCCAGAATCAGAGACTATGCCAAATTCCCTGGCTGGTTTGAAACCTGCCCGCGGATAGTAAGAAGGATGGCCAAAGATAATTACAGCCTTGTAGCCAAGCTGCCTGGCTATTTCAAAACTATGGGCCATTAAAGCTTGCCCTATGCCCAGTCCTTGGTGGCTTGGAAGGACAGTGAGCGGGCCAAACGTGAGCACTTCATGGGAAACACCAGAGTTTTCAGCAATTTTGGCTTTTGAGTATATGATATGGCCTACAATCCTGCCATCTATTTCGGCGACAAAATCCAGTTCACGCACATAAGCCGGGGATGTCCTCAGTTTGTGCACAAGCAGGTGCTCATTGCATATAACTTGCCCTGGATCCCAAACTTTCCAAAATGCTTCCCTTGTAATCTCTTCGACTTCCCTATAGTCAGATTCAGTTTCTAAACGGATTTTTAAATTGATTATTTCTTTCCTTCCTTTCTAAAATCAAAAAAAAAACTACACAATGCAGCATCGTGCTGGCTGCGCCAACCTCCAGGTTTCTTTGCACACCTTTCATGCAAATGGGATAAACAGCAACAACGCCTAAAAAATTATAACATTTGCATAAGCCCCCATGGGAAAAATACATTTGCTTTTCAACAAAAACAAAATGATTTAATGGAAACACTAGCAATTCTGATATTCTTGCCACATCAGAGCACATGAAAAAAGCATAAAATGCATACAAAGAATTCTTCTATATCTACTTAATAGAGGTTTGCATGTTGCAACCTGCTGCTAAATAAGCCAATTGCCAAACCGAGCTTGAATATCTGGAAGCATGAAAAGAAAGCTAGTGTTGCTTGCTGGAAGAAATGTAGTGTTTAAAATCCCAGATGTACCCCCTTTTGCATGTATGGCAAGTATTGAACTTATCAGTGATCCAGCTCAAGGGATTCCTCTTGCCACCGCAGTATGGGCATAGGTTTTCTTTCCTCGTTTTTTCCACTACCTGAAAAACATTTTCTACTGCCTCTATCGAATAAGGATGCGCCCTTAGCCAATAGGCAATCGAGTCCCGCTTTTGGTTTGAAGCTTGTTCGCTATCCTTTCCACTCCAATACAAGTTTAGTATTAGCCCACAGTATTTTAACAAATGCCTGCAGAAAATAGATTCATCATCTGCATCTGCGCCCTCTTTTTCTCCATTGTGGGCAAGGCTCCAAAACCATGTATTTTTTGAAGTGCCTAGGCAGTCATCAAGGACTTGGCGGCTGATGCCAAACGCTTCAAACATCTCTCTCATCCGGTTTGCACAATACTTGTCAAGCTCATCGAGCTCGCTAAACCGTTGGTGGAACCGTTGCCCGCCAAAACTGGCTTGCCCGCTCCCATTGATACCCAGCTTGTCTTGGGCAGCTTTCAAAAAGCCGCCAAAAGGCATCTTGACCGGCTGGGCAGCCCTTATTCTTGGGTGGATTACCTCATGGCGGATTTCTGTTGGGGCATTTGCATCAGAAAAAATAGCTACAACTGACTCTGAATGCCCTTCACTGACCTCTTCTTGATTGTACAAAAGCTGTTTTCTTCTGTTTCGAATCTCTTCCAAGAATGTGCCTCCGCCAAACGACTCTGCTTTGTGCAGCACTATCTCCAGGCTGGCCGGCTCCATTCTTGTGTTGCCGGATAGCGCAGGGTCTGCTTCAATTTGGGCATCCATCAATAATAGCGCAAGTTTCTGCCATCCTCTTTTGTCATCAGGAAATTTGTCAATCATTCGCTCAAGGGCTTCAATACATTTGTTAGAATTTCCTAGGTTTAGCCAATTCAGCGCTGTGTAGTACATATAGTCAGCGCTATCAAATGAGTACATATTATTGCTAATATTGTGAAAGCTTATTGCTTTCTCTGTTAAAAAGTTTGTGCCGCAATGGCCGCAAATAGCAGCCTGTTTGCTAGGGTCTACAAGCATATCTGCATTGCAGTACGTGCATTTAGCTGCTACTAATGGCATTTGCTCCCTCCTTGTGTGTACTGTAGATTGCCTATCATCCACTTATGGCGCACGATAATGATGGCTATAGCTAAGATGGGGAATACGCCATCTCCTTGTTCGATTAGATACGGGCTAAATTGTTCATCCCTGCCTGCTTGGATTATGTAGAATTCACCAGTGTTGCCCCAAACCATAAGCACAGATTAAGGCAACACCATATGGCGCCAGTACACTTGGCAATAAGCTAACAAGGACTTGTTAGCGATTGGGGTTGCTATCTGTTGCCCTTTATTGGAATTGGCCAAATCAACTGCGCGAGGGCAGATTTTAGCCGCTGAAAGAATAGCAGCGGATTTCTTGACTGGTGTAGGTGTTATGTAGCTCTATTTCTTTTTTTTAAAACACAAAATGGCTGCAGTGGACAATTGTGTTTTTCAACCTAACCCACTAGCCTGCTTAAGAGATCGATAAAATGGCAAGGCCCACAAGCATATTATAGCTAAATGAGCATTTACTAGTTTCAATCGGTTATACCTATCTTGAGAAAATCCCACCAGATATGCTAATGCCAAATGGGCAAAAGGCTTATCGGACCTCAGTAAAAGAAGTCTATCGCGAAGCTTTGTCTCATTAAGATATAATCAGTACATTTAATGATAGCTTCATTCTACTACATAACTCGTTATTATGCACGATTTACACTTTACTTTCATGTATTTTGCAAGTTGCTTTGATCCTATTTCACACTATTTATTTTCAATGTCCGTTTGTATCACTTAGAGTGCCAAACAAGCATGAAATGGTGATTATACTAAAAATCCGCGGCTTATATCCACTATTTGCTAGCGTTGTCTTATTAAATTAGCCAAAACATATACATCTAATAAACAGTACTCGAAATACAAGCTTTTTCGCCCAGTCAAAGGCGGGGTTTCAGATTGCATAGCCACATGCCACTGGCAAGGCTATAAAAATCAAGCCATTAGATGCCTACTTTGGCTCATTTAGCATATTGAGGATTGGCCATCCACAAACGCTGATGCCTATGCAAACGGTGATCGTTGCTATGAAATACATGCGTAAAAAGCAGCTTGTCGAGGTTGTAGGGAGGTTTGCCACATGCCTGCAAGGGAACTGTCTGGTATGCTGGGCAACCTGGCGCTGGAAATAAAAAACGCCCTCAAACCGCTTAGGCAAAGGGCGTTTAATATTTACAATCTGAAGAAGTGTTAATAGACAAAGCGGCGAAGAATCCTACAGAAGCTCAGCTCTAAGCTCTTCACTGGACTTTGGCGACAACAACCCAATTGGGATATCAAAGGCTGTGAGCGCCCCGCTTTTGCCTTCATTAGCCATAATGTGTATAGCCCTGGCAAAAGCTGCCATGACACTAGCGGTGAACTCCGAGTTGGAGGCTAGTTTTAGTGAAAACTCCAAGAGCTGTTCAATGCCCTCGCCTGTTTTGCCACTTCGTATAACAAATCCTTGATGGCCGACAGCATTTCTGTGGTCTCTCTCCAGCTCTTCCATAGAAATGAAGTTGACTAATGTGATGTTGTCTGCAAAATAATTTGGCATTGTGCAAATGTCTGTCTCAACTTTGGCAGCATCTACCCCTTCCTCTAGCACAACATAACACTCCCTTATATGTTTATCCCTGTTCGAGAGTTCAGGCATTTGCCCTGTGCGAACCTTTTCCATAGACTCTTCAATTGGCACAGTGTATTGCACTGCATCTAAAACCCCATCTAGCTGCCGGATAGCATTTGAGTGCCCTTGGCTCAACCCTTTGCCATAGAATGTATAGCTCTCGCCTTCAGGCAACACTGCAGACATCAACAAGCGGTTCATAGAGAATAGCCCCGGGTCCCATCCTACTGCGATAACACCTAGCTTTTGGGATGTTTTCAATACGCCGTCCATATCAGCAAAGTATTGTGGGATGTCCGCATGGGTGTCGAAGCTGTCCACTGTATTGAAATACTCTGCTATCATAGGACCTTGCACAGGCAAATCATTTGAGGAGCCTCCACAGAGGACCATAACATCTATTTTCCCTTCCCACTGTTTGAATTCGTCTAGAGCCACCACGGCTGTATTGGTCCGGGGCTCGACTGATTTGGGCCTGCGGCTGAAAATAGCAACGAGCTCCATGTCTGCAGCTTGCTCTACTGCATACTCTACTCCACGCCCCAAATTGCCATATCCAACTATTCCAATTTTTATCATTGTCACTCCTATTCCAGCTTTTTTTTTGTTATATTTTTAGCCACTGCATATTTTACCAAACTATTGGCGCTTTTGGCAACCTCCTTGGACTTTGGCATATTAGATATCTATGTTGCAGGGCTGGCGGCACTGGATATATTTGAGAGTGCCTGTTCGCCTTAATAGGCAATGGCAGCTGGTTATATGCAGCATCAAATAATGCTTTGGCAAACCTATACAAGACAAAAAAACTTGTTGGGATTTGCCAAAAGCTATGTTACAGCCTTCTTTTAGCCATATACTTAAGCCAAATAATGAAATTGAAAGAAACTGGCAGCCGACGCCTGTGCAGAACACTCTGATCAACCCAAGATGGCGCTTTTCTAACGCACACACCCATTCCTTCAATCTCATATCTAGAAACAACATTGGAAAAAGGGGATTTCAATTTGCATGATGACAGGTATGCCTACACTTATTGGACTTGGCTCCCTTGAGGAGTGCGCAGCCCTATGCTGCGAATTAGGCCTTGATTTTGTGGAGCTGAACATGTGCTTGCCTATGTACCAGTTAGGCCCTCTATCGAAAAAGCTGTTGCTAGACATAGCTAAACGCTTCGGGCTTTTCTATACGATCCATCTTGACGACACCAACACTCCTTGCGATTTTAACAACAAGGTAGCCAATGCATTTACGGAATCTGTTCTTGACACAATCGAAATCGCAAAACAAACCCCAACCCCTATCATAAACATGCACCTGTCAACCGGTGCCCATTTTACATTGCCAGATAGGAAGGTCTTATTGTTTGAGGAGTATAAACAGCATTACTTGGACAAGCTTGCAATCTTTAAGGATTTATGCGAGTCGGCCATCGGCAACTCCGGAATTGTGATTTGTGTGGAAAACACAGATGCGTTTGAATACAACTTTGGGTCAGAAAGCTTGGATTTGCTCTTTGAGAGCCCGGTATTCAAATTGACGTTCGATATTGGGCATGACGCTTCCAGCGGCTTTAAACAGCGGCCGGTTATCGACAGGCATATAACAAAACTAGGGCATATGCACATACATGATGCAAACCCTGGCAAAAGGCAGGACCATATGCCGCTTGGCACTGGAGTGCTGGATTTAGCTGTTTATGTCGAACTTGCAATTTCCTATAGCTGCACCACAGTGATTGAAGTCAAGACTGTCCAAGGGCTTCGCAACTCAGTTCCTGTATTTTTCGATATGGCAAGAAAACAACTAGAGCGCCAGCCAAAACTGCCATAGCTTGTAGTCTTGCCTTGAGGGCGCAATTTAGGACACAGCAATCCTGGCAAGAAAGCTTGGTCCAAAGCAAGGCTTGGCATCGGCTGGCAGCATCAAGCCCAAACTTATTGGGGCAAGCTGCAACAAAGAGACAGAGGTATTGCATTGATACGGACTCGCAAGCTAAACTGTATCGCAAACAACCAGTATCTCTTGGCAGCAACATGTGTGGCAGAATTTGTGGCAGATCAATTTTAGCGCTATCATGGCTTTTCACGAATTGGGTAAAATTCGCCTGTTATTCTGCCTATAATACCAAGCGGGATTAATCTGTGCCATAATGCGACAGATTTCTTGCCATTGGGAAGATGCGTCAGCTGGAATGGCATTTTGAAGCTATGCCTTTTGCAGCGCTTCCACATATGCAATTATTGAAAGGGCAGCGCTTCTGGTTTGTTGATGTATTCGCAAAACCAAACCAAATAACACTTGCATCCGCCACCCTAGCTAAAACCTTTTATACTTGATGATTAGCGAGGTTTGTTTTATGTATAAAAAATTTGCCGCCGCTTACGTCCGTGGAATGGCTATTGCAGGCAAGTGCGACATGCCCAGCAGCCTTATGGAAATTGGGCTTGAAGAATTGGATGAAGCTGGTCTTGAAGCAGCTGTCCTAGCTGGCAGATTGGCAGGCCTAAAAATGCATTATTTTAAAAATTCGCTGGATCCCTTGCCAAGAGTAAAGCGTGTTCTTGGTTTTTTACAGTCCATTGAGTTTGAAAGCCTGCTTGATGTCGGCAGTGGGCGTGGCGCATTCCTTTGGCCCTGTTTGGATGCTTTTCCGCAACTGCAAGTCACTTCAGTCGATCTGCTTGATTATCGGACATTTCTCATTGACACAGTGCGCATTGGCGGCATTGGCAACCTTAAAGCAGAAACCGGGGACATTTGCGCTTTTGACAAACCGGACAAGTCTTTTGATATTGTCTCGATTCTTGAAGTGCTGGAGCACATCCCCGGCGTGTATGCGGCAATTTGCACAGCTGTCAGGCTGGCAAGGAAATATGTAGTAGCGAGCGTGCCCTCAAAACCCGATGGCAATCCTGGCCATATCCATTTCCTGGCAAGGGAAAATCTTATAGAGCTGTTTTCAAATGCAGGCGTTTCAAAGCTCCAATTTGACAATGACCACGGGCACTTGATTATATTCGCCACAGTAGGGAACAAAAGCCATGAATAGCACCGAGCTGGTCAAATACCACAGGACCCGCCATTTAGAGGGGTCTAACCTTCAACTGGGAGATGAGGATCTATCCCAAGTCTCCTTTGCACAAATTGCAGGCAAAATTGCAGTAGCTGAAGAAAAGTGCGATGGAGCCAATTGCGCAGTCTCCTTTTCTGGCAACGGCTCCCTTTTGCTGCAAAGCCGCGGCCACTATCTAGAAGGGGGCTACAGGGAAAAGCACTTCAACCTGCTAAAACAATGGGCAGCAATCCACAAATCTGCCTTGTATAAGACCTTGGGTAGCCGGTTCATAATGTATGGGGAATGGATGTACGCAAAACACACTATTTTCTACGACAGCTTGCCCCACTATTTCTTGGAATTCGATATATACGACAGAAAAACTGGCAAATTTCTAGACACCCCGTCAAGGCATCAAATGCTTGAAGGCTTGCCTATAGTGTCTGTGCCTGTATTGCAAAGATCTGTATTTGGAAGCATTACAGATCTCACCAGTTTGGTCGGGCACTCAAATTTTATCCAGGAAGGGCATATAGGCCGGCTAAGGGACTACTGTGTGAAAAATAGAGAAGACGCAATGGCAAGAATAGGCGAAACCGACCATACTAGAACCATGGAAGAGAAAAAATATAACCAGCTAATATCCCTTGTGCCTGATGGCAACTCAGCAATCGAATGGGATAGAATTTTAAACAGCGGGATGTCCCCTTATTTTCTAGGCATGTCCCAAACACAGCAAGAGGCAAAATGGCATGGCGAAGGAGATGTGCTAGCCCACACGAAGATGGTCTGCGAGAACCTTGTCAGGCTTCCCGAGTGGGAGAGGCTTGGGCGCAATGGGCAGCAGATGTTGTTTATCGCCGCTTTGCTGCATGATGCAGGCAAAATATATTCTACACGCCTTGATGCTGGACAGCTTGTTGCCCCAAACCATTCAATTATTGGGGAAAGGTTGTCCAGGGTTTTGTTATGGAAAACTTTTGGCATGGCAGGCAATACAAATTATAGGGATTTCCGCGAAACTGTCTGCGCTTTAGTGCGCCACCATTCCAAGCCTGTGCATTTCTACACCGATGATGATGCCTGCAGAAAAACTGTCAGCTTTGCTTCCATTGGCGGCCTTGCCAACGGGTACACCAATGAGCTGTTATATATTCTTGGGAAAGCTGATTTGCTCGGAAGGGTTTCTAGCGATACGGCTGTGCAATTGGATGCTTTGGAATATTTCAAAGAACTTTCCATTGAAGCCGGATGCTTCACATCCCCTTTGAATTTTCCTGATCCATATAGCAGGTACGCGTATTTGTCAGGCCGTAAAATTCTGCCAGGGCAAAAATTGCACAATGACACTTGGGGCACAGCCATACTGATGTCGGGGATTTCGGGCACTGGCAAGGACACATATATTAGCAAGCATTTCCCAGATCTGCCTGTTGTGTCCCTTGACAGTATCAGGAGGGAAATGGGTTTTTCCCCGGTTGGCCCCCAAGGAAAAACAGTTAGGGCAGCAAGGGAGCGCGCTAAAGAATATTTGCGCTCTAAGCAGCCCTTCGTATGGAATGCCACAAGTATCAAACCTTCGCTAAGGAGAAGCCAAGTGGATCTTTTCATCCAATACAAAGCTTTTGTAAAAATAGTGTTTCTAGAGACTACATGGGAAGAAACAATCCGGCGCAATAAAAAGCGCAAAGAAATGGTTCCAGAGAAGGCTATTTCGAAGATGCTTGATGAATTAGTGTTGCCCCAGTACTACGAAGCGCATGAAATTGAGTGGATTGCCCTTTGACACCAAAAATCCGGTGAAGCATATTTTTGCTTATACTCATGACTAAAAACATTTTCTTAAGCCAAAAAATAGGCTTATATAAATGCCAATAATCGACAGAATATGTTATTAGATGCATTAACTCCAGCGATAGGTGTGATATCCTAAGTTGTGACAAATAACTAGGAGAGTGCGCCAAGCTGGAGCCAAGCAAATCATAACATGCTATGGCGGAGCAGCAAAGCACAACAGGAGAGTGCGCCAAGCTGGAGCCAAGCAAATCATAACATGCTATGGCGGAGCAGCAAAGCACAACAGTGGAAAATGGAAAATACAAATGCAGCTAGCCCTCCGCTTCCAGTGGAACAGGCAATATCAAATATGGTTATTGGGTTTCTCCAGCTTTTTTTATGCGCCACCCTGGCAAAAAGGATAGTGTTCTTGCTGCTCTGCGCGGCAGGTATTGAACCGGCTATGGCCGGGAAGCTTTGCGGGGTTTGCCAGAAAACCGCGCAAAATATGCCAAAATGGCGGGCCCAGACCGGGCTGCGGAGCTCTTGGAAGCTGGCGGGGGCGGCAGGAAAGCCAGCCTTGCGGATTTTGGGAGTGCAATAATCGATGAAGCCGAGACGGACAATTGCCACACTCTCCAGCAAGCCGCAGACATGGCTTTCGAGAAGGCCGGGGTGAAGGCTAGCGTTGGCGCCGCCAGGCGGCTGTTTGAAAAACATGGCTTGAAGAAATACAAATGCGCGCCGCTGCCTGCGAAAGCCGGCCCGGTGGAGCAAGGCAGGTTTTATGGCAACATCCTCTCCGGGCTGATAGCCATGGCCAAGGAAGGCATGACAAAGCTGCCTTTCATGGACGCGTCCCATTTTGCGCATGGGGGCTTCGCTTTGCTTGGGGGCGTCTGGGGGAAAGCGGGGCGGTTTGTCAAGACTTTCTCTGGCAGGCGGCGCTACAATGTCCCCAGGTCGCTTGGCTTCGCCTCCAAAGAGCTTGTGGCTGTCTGCAACAGCACATCCGCCACCAGCGCGCAGGCGGCCGCGCTCCTTGCCAAAATCAGCAAGCAATGCTTGTTTGCCCCTGTTTATGCCGTCTTGGACAAAGCGGCCTGCCAGAATTGCGCTTTTGTCAAGAAAAAGGCGATGGAACTGGGCATCCGCCTTGTTTTCCTGCCCGCTTGCAGCCCGAACTTGAATTTGGTCGAGAGGGCATGGAAACTTGTGAAAAGCGAGCTGCGCAAAAAATACTATAGCAACTTTGATGAATTCAAAGATTCTATCAACAACATTCTATACAGCTTGCCGACAAGCCTCAAGGACAAAATGGAAAGCCTCATTACAGAAAATATCCAGCTGTATGATGGCATCGAGAGGGTAAATGTCAATTCATACATTATGTCAAAGACTGCAGAAGCCGCTAATAGCGGTTGGAAAATGTTTTCGTCATCGAATATAAAAGACTGCTTTAAAAAACATAAGCTTTAGGACAGCCATCTGCGTTGCCAGCATAGATTTATGTCCATGCTTGGCGCATAACTATTTCGCAGCTTGCCAAACTACAGCGACTGCAACTTTAAAAATTCCTTTATTCCTTTACCTGCTTTTGCTGCCTATTGAGCCATTAGTGTGCAAGACGCAATCAGTGAAAAACACAGCAAATGTCAGTAAAAGCCAATTTGAACACTCATATCCGCATCCCAAATTAATTTGTCCTGTAAATTTTGATTGAGCAATATATTTTATTCATCCCTGGACATAATAACGGCAGTATAAAACAGAAGCATTTTGCTTGTTATTTACAAGGAGGAATTAATTTGAGAAAATATCAAAAATCATTGCTTGATCCGGAACAATGCGCTTTTATCGTTATTGACCATGAATCCCAGATGTATTTTGGAGTAGAATCAATGAGCCGCCGCTGCATCGTGAACAACACAGCTGCGCTTATGAAAGCCGCAAAAGCATTTGGAGTGCCGACGATACTGACAACAGTAACTGAAAAAGAATTCTCCGGACCTATAGCTAAGCGGCTTGTAGACATCACTCCAGAGCAAACCCCAATAGATCGTACGGCTATTAATTGCTGGGAAGACGAAAATCTGAAGAAAGCTGCAATCGCTACAGGACGCAAAAAGTTCTTGCTCGCCGGGCTATGGACTGAAGCTTGCATCAACTTCCCTGCGCTATCAATGCTGGAAGAAGGATTTGAAGTTTACGTTGTGGCTGATTGCTGCGGCGGCGCTACTAAAATGGCTCATGACATGGCAATGCAGCGCATGATACAAGCAGGTGTTGTGCCAATGACATGGCAGCAGACAATGCTCGAATGGCAGCGTGATTGGAGCAATAAGGATACCTATAAGGCTGTTATGGATATTGTCAAGGAATATGGCGGCGCGTATGGCCTTGGTATCGAATATGCAGAGTCGATGGTTTCAGCTTATAAAGGATAAGAGATATTCAAAAGAGCAAAGCCAAACCCCCGCTCCAAGCGGGGGTTTGGCTTTGCTCCATCCAAGGCGATGATACTGGATTCCTACAAACTTTAAACCGATATAACGGATAATTGCTTTGAATAGCCCGGTAGCATATATCGGATCTTACATAACCGGCATCTAGGATATGACACTATCAAATTGCTTGTAGCCATGTGCAAATTTTTAAAGGGATTTTGCTATTAAAAGAGTACAAATCCAATAGAGGCAAAAATGTGCCGCTGGCATCTTTGTGGCACTACTGCCCATCATGGAGGTGATAATTGCTATATTTAGATGTGCCCTTTCTTGACAAAGAAGAAGCAAAGATTTTGGGGGCTGAGTGGGATCAAAGCCGCAGAAAATGGTATGTGCAAGAAAGAGACGAATACCACAACTTTTCAAGATGGATCCCCAACCTAAACCAGAGCGAAATGGCAATTGTATTGTCAGGAGGCTTTTTTATTGCAGTCGGACAACAGGAATGCGCCTATTGTGGCAAAACAGCAGATGTCATTTCTTTTGGGCTTGACAACTACTATGAGTTCTACAACAAAGAAAATGATTATGATACAGGTTACCCGGAGCCAGTTTATTGGGATGATGCAATCCATTTTGCCGATAGCATCGGTCCGCTGCCTATTGAAGCTTTCAAATTTATCAGCAATATCAACCGAAACTTTAAATACTCAAGGTTGGGCTTTTTCGACTACAAATCAAACCACTGCAACCAATGCGGGAAACACCAAAATATTAATGGCATCAACTCCCCTTTTATAATCGATTCTGTCCAAAAGGCTTCTAATTTGAAGCTCTACCATGCAATGCCAAAAGAAGACTTGGTTGTATCATGCAGTTATTTATGGGGATCCCATGACTACTTGGTAAATGATTATGCCAAAATTATTGAGCTAGACCCTGAATGGCGGCTGTAGTCTATGGCGTTTGCAGCTCTTTGTGTTAATGGCATAGTGTTATCACAAATATAAATGCGGCGACTTCACTCAACTGCTTTTGTGATATAGTTTGATAGGTCAATAACCTGCCACTCAGCGCCTGATGGCGCTTTCAGCCGGGGCTTGTGCTGAAAATCCAGATGCAAGCCCTTGTCGGTTTTCCTAAGCGCTTAGAGCGCTGCGTTGCCCAAGAATATATTGGTGCCTGCGGATACCCGCTATTCTACAGCTCTGCAGGTTATTGTTTAAAGCTCTGACGGGCAGGGACGGCGTGAAACCATCTAAAACCTTGGGGGGACATTGGCGAAGTGGATTCGACTCTGGTAGTTGGGAGGCTTAAGGCATTATACAGCTACAGGCGGAAGGCTACGCCTTCGCCATATCTTGGAAAAGGAGAGAGAGATACCTCCCCCTACCTAGCGAGCATTAGGCGGGGGTATCCTCGCGCAAGATTAGATGAAGCTTATTGTACTCATGTTAATATAACCGTTTTCAAGCAGTTCCCAGCTAAGAGCCTAAGCGTCCATCTGGCTCACTGGGCTATGGCAATCACATTTGACTCATACTCGCTGTCGATCTTCGAGATGAAATTCTCAGACAGCCTTGTCTTGCGTTGTAGTTCACTTTGCAAACCGCCTTGGGCATTAGCTTTTATCACAGCATTCACTGTTGACTGTGAAACGCCTAGCTCCTCAGATATGCTTCTGGCTGGTTCTCATGCATATGATCTTAGCAGAATCCTGGCGTGTGTGACCTCTCGTGCGGAATGCACTCAAGTGTTAGTTATTTGGTTTAGCTCATATATTTCTTGAATTGTTTAGTTGAATGGAATACTTATACGTAGGCATCGTATCCATATGGATTTAGTGGCATGCATCGACACTGAAAGCTGCTAGTTGTCCCCATCGCATGGCTTTTCCCAGTAATAGGAATGTTTTTTTGCAAGAATGGCTGTGCTATAATCATCCTGTCACTTTATTTATATTTTGCTCACTGATTGGAAAAGAATGATGAATTTGTACAAACAATATTTCTCTGCTTTTGTTTCTGTAATATGTATATTTTTCTACTTTACTCCTTGGTTGATTGGAGCAAACAGGGCAAACTTAGGTCTATATATTATTAGCTTTCTTTGGTTCTTAGTCGCATGGATTATTGTAATTATTAAACTTGTTGGCATCATGAAGTCTGCAAAGAAAAAAAAGTTTAGCAAGCATATGCTATATTCACTTCTTATAATGATTTTGTGCTATACCATTCTCTTCTGGGGTTGGACGAATCACTATATAATTACGGTATAAGCATTATTTATAATTTGGTTAGCCGCTCTTTACCTGCTCCTTAACTTTGTAGCCCTCTTCAATCCATAAAGAATGGCAACTGTAGAATATTAAGTGGATTTTTTCGCATCTATATTTGTCGAAATCGTAAAATTTATAAATTACAACAAAAAGCACAAAGCGATATGGTTCAAGAAAGCCGATAGCCGTAAGGCAAAATGAGAACAAACAGCTGGTTTTCATAGCTATTAAAAGCCCTCGCGCCCCTACTGGCATATGTATTCCTAACAAATCCATTTGGCTTTTTGCCCCCAAATTCTAGATTTGCCTATATTATTTTGGAGGAAAGTGTGAACCAAAATCTATTCACAAATATGTCAATTTGTGATGGAATAGCACTAGTGTGGTAGAATAGATTAATGGCAATTTCTACAATCGTGAACACCCAAGTGGGGTAGTTGTCTGGAAAGAAAAACAACAAGCCATCTTCACATATCCAAGTTGCCAAATATTCTATCACGAGGAGCACACATGCCAACTCGATTCCGAAAAAAACTTGCTATCATTTTTTTGCTCATGTTTGCAGCAGGAACCAGCTCTTGCGCAGACAAGTCCAACCCAACAAATTCTAGCGCTGGTTTTTTGTCTATTTATACCGACCCAAGATCATCAGAGTTCATGCAGCTATCCAATGTAGAGCAGCTTGGAAGCGAGAACGAAGCTCCTATACGCTTCTCGACAAGCGAGCAAGGAGTTTGGGCTACATTACGTTTACCGCAGCGAGCCAGCCCCTCAAATTTCGCTATGGGCTGCCCATAGCCCCGAAGGGAAAGGGAACCTTGCCCCGCACTGCCCCAAAACCCTATCCTGCCCTCCGGCTAAGGGCAAGTGCAATAAAGAAAGAACTAAATGCTGAAAGTTGTTGACAATCAAGCTTTAAAAAGATAGGTCGAAGATTGAAGGACCGCCGCTGGCGTGGCGGAGGCTGTGGTGCTGGGGGGCGCGCTGGAAGGGCTGGCTGTGGCGCGTTTTGACCCCATAGCCCAGTGCGTGGAGCTGGATATCGATGAGGCGGCCATTGAGGCGCACAAAGCAAGGATGTTCAGAAAGCGCTTGCTCGCAAGCGACCGGCAAGAGTGGGACACTGCCGGCATAGTGCGGGCATACCGCGAGTTGAAGCATGTCGAGCCCCTGTTCCGCACATCAAAAAACCCCATGCATTTCGCAATCACACCCCAGTCCCACTACACTGGCGACAAGATCCACGTCCACGTCTTCTGCTGCCTGTTGGCACTTGCGATCGCCGGGGCGCTGCGCGAAGAGCTGCCGGCAAGGGGCATCGACCTGCCCCTTGACAGGATGATGGATGATCTGGCAGCTGTCAGGCAGGCTTGGCTCACGCCTAACCTCAACCCTGGCAAGGTAGCAAAAAAACGAGAGAGGATGGACGATGAGACAGGGAAGCTATGGGCGGCTATCGAGGAGACAGGAGCCAGGCCATAGCAACTTTACGTTACATTTGAAAACACATGTGATTCGCTTGGGAAGCGGATCACATGTGTTTTTTGTAGTTGGGAGTACTAACTCCCGTTAGGCAGGCAACATGAAATAGACCGAATCATCCTTGCTATTCTACTCAAGTTTCGCAGTTTAATAATTGAGCTGAAACCGCAATCCATCAGGCAAACCATCAAAAAATCTACCGATGATTTCGTCTAAATATGTGTTATTGTAGGGTAGTTGTTTTCTTTGGAAATCTTCCAAGTATCTCATCAGCCCGCTAAGAACCTCTTGGAATGCCGTGTCCCTTGCCTCATCGCAAAATAGTATAAACAATCCGCCTATCGTCCTAGGGTCGCTAGAATCCCTTTGCGCTTCTGCAAGCATCATATAGCGCAGGAAAACTATCGCTGCGCAAGCCGCCAAAGAATCAAAAGGCCTGCATGAAAATTCTTTTGCCAAGCCAAGGCAGCTCTTTGCCACTTAAAAAAACTTCTATGTCCCGCCTTCTTCCATAGAGGCGCACGATTTCCCCGCTCTCCAAATGAGCGCCAGTGGATGCGATAGCGAGCCACTCCTTTTTTTTATTTCTATTCCGCACAAATACAATCTTGAGCTCGACAGCAATTTCGCCCTCATTAGAAGGGATTGTTGAAACAATCGCCTCGCAAAGCAATTCCGCCTTGCCCCTTTTCTTCGGCAGCTTTCTGTAGGCCTGCGAAAGCGTGAGTTTTTGCCCTTCCCAAATGTAATATACAGTCCTCATTTTTTTGAGCATGGCGATGCATTCGATGCCCTCAGCCTTCAGGTTCGCGAAGAAAATTGGAAAGGAGAACCAGCTGCCAGCCAGCACGTATTTGAAGGAATCTTGTTTTTGCGGGCTGGTATTGCAAAATCAACTGCAACATCATTCTCTTTTACAAGAGCCCGCAGCCTTCTTTTGGCCGATGGCGCGTTTGTCGATGCTGCCGTCCATCTCCTGGATCCTGCGCCGCTTTTCGCGCGAGCTTAGCAGCTGGAAATTGATGGGCACAACAGTCGCTCCATCGCTCCAATTGTTGCCTTCTCGATTTTTGAGACTATTTTCACAGCAGCCGCCAGGAGGAGCTTTTCCCAGTTGCTGTTCGGGCTTGCCAAAAATCGGTAAACCGCATCCTTTTTTGCCGTCGCCACGAGGTCGTTTGACGAAAGCGCCTGGCTCCAGCTTTTATATGTAAAAATGAGCGAAAATATAAGTTTCAGCAACTCCAGGGAGGACATGACCGATGCGCTTGCTGAAATTGCATTGCTTTAGCATTGTCCCAAATTTTAAGCGTGAAAAGAACGAATCTGTTGCGTTTTGAGACTCATGGCCTGTTATAATGTTATTCATAGGGGGTTCCCTCTCTAGTTTTTTTGTTCACTTAACAATATTATACTAGATTTCAGAGAATTTCCCTATAGTTTTAATTAATAGATTAGTCAAATTTTGCAATCATTCTTCAAATGAGAAACTTGAGTTAGGAAGATAAAAGAGTATAGAAAAGAATAAGCGAAAGACGCAATGCCACTCTCACGGGGCAACACTGCTACGGCGTGGCAAGAAGCGCAACATTCGAAAAAACTGATTTGAAATCCAACAGTGAAAAACAGCAATAAAAAGTGTTGTATTTGCCAAACACTGAAAAACATTTTGAATATGCCATTTATCTGCTTGAAGATGAATGAGCAGGCAATAATGCTACTGGCGAAAGATCGTTTGCCTTCACCATAATGATTAGACAACCCAAATTTCTAAACGATCAGATAGCGGAAATGAGCCTTTGAGTTTAGCAATAATGAATGAGTAGTTGGAAGCAATGTGCCATATGAAACCGCCAGAAAACACAATAAAATCAACACGTTTAGCGTGGCGGGCGATCAGAATAGTTCAATAAAGATGAGCGAGACGCAAAAGCAAGAAAGCGTCCCGCTTTTTTAAAAGGTAGCCCCAAGCTATGTCACAACTTCATATGGCCAGTTAACTATGCCCCCAAAACTTGCGATGCTTGTGTAACCGAGCCTGCCAAGCATTTTCACGGCAAGGGCAGCCCGATTTCCTGTATTGCAGTAAATCAGTATTAACGCTTCTTTGTCTGGCAGCAACGACGGCGCAAGGCGGCGCAGATTATCTACAGGAAGCAAGACTGCCCCTTTGATATGACCGTGGTTGAATTCGTCTTGGGTTCGGACGTCTAGCAGGACATATTCCACTCCAGCTCCCATGATTTGGTGGACATCACTTGGAGTGATAGGCGTATTTGCAGGGTGGGCGCCAGTCAGTATTTGTTCGTGTATGCTCATGGAAAAACCTCTTTCTTTTGCAATTATCATTAGCGAAAGCAGGACATATTATCCTACTGCCTGTCCATTCCAACAGATTGGGGATAATCGGCACACAATCCATACCTGTTAAAGCCCCTAATCTGCTTATGTATTTATAAAGGTTGTCCATCCTGTAAGCTAAATCCGCCAGCAACGTCATCATGGCTAAACCTAAGTCTAGCTTTATTGGCAGTTTTGAGTATATTATACACTATGCAGCTAATAAACTGCCAAGAGGAGTTTACAATTCTTTGTGAAAGCATGGAGGACACATATGGCAACGCACTTAAATTTCACGCAAAGAGTGGCTAGAAGTTATCGATGGCAACGACCTCTGTGTTCGCACTCCCATCTAGTTTTGCTTCTTGCATTGCCGTTGTATTTTGGAGGAGTAGCACAATGTAGTTATAATGGCATTAACCAGCTGACTGTTATCAATGATAGCAAAACCTGTTAGCGTGTTAGTCGAGTTATGCTGAAATTCAAAAAAAGAAAAAATCCATTCTTTAGCGGCACGAGCGTGCTGGCAATTCAATGCTCAAATAATGGCGATGGCAATTTCGCAGTATTCTGCAAAGACAAACGCCTATATTACGGAAATGAGGCTAGTGGTTTTGATTCCATCACCGTTATCGAAAATATAGGTGTGCGAAACCACCCTATTAAGATTTATTGCCATCATCCTTACATTTGCGTAAGCGAGCAGTATGGTTTAAACGCTGCTGTTATCAATGTAAATGAAGGTGTAGCCTCAAAGCTTGCCCGTAAAGACAGCCAGAACGGTGTATCAAGCTATTCCATAGGGTTTCTAGAATGTAGTGGCCGCACCTTGCTTTTGTACCAAACCCAGTACAACAGGCTCGATATAATCGATTTGTCGACATGGCAGCTGATTACGCCCCGTAGCGTGTATTATGGCTGGACTGGAGAAATGTATTTTAACGGGCGCAGGCTCAGAAAAAGGATAGCAGGTGTCAATTACATAAATTACCGCCATAGCTTGCTTTCTATATCCCCTGACAGCAAGTCATTTCTATCAAACGGATGGGGAGTGCCACCAGAAGACAATATCCTTTTTTTTGAAACAAGCTTATTTTTGAAGGATTTCGAGCCAAGCAGGAAGCTACTTGGGTATTCTGGAAGAGAGGTTTGGGATAGGCCATGCACATTTGTAGGCAATGATATGTTTGTTATAGCAGCTGACGCCTTTGCAATAGACAGTTCTTTGGAATTTAGCGACATAAGCCATGAATCCATACACCAACTTTTGTTCTATAAAATATCTGAAGTCAAGTCGGGCATTTTTGCGAAAAGTATCAGCACTGGCCTTGGCGCCCAGCTGGCAACTTGCTCAAAAAACATACCCTGCGATGTATTCACGTACAACAGCTACGGCCAAATTACAGGCGGAGAGCTGCATTTCGACCATGAATCTGGACATTTGATTGCTTTGTCTGAAAAAGGCGCATTTGAGCTTTCTTTGGACGGAGAAACCATCAGCTCAGATTATAGCATCAGGCTTAATAAGAACACATCGGCTATTCGTGGCATTTATAAATGGGGGAGCCGGCCTAGGCTGTTAAATTGGCAATATGATGCCACAAACCGGGTATTCTATAGATTTTATAATGGAATCATTGAAAAAAGAGCATTTGGCAGCAAGAGACTCGATGCAGACACAATTTGGAAAAATATTCACTAAAAACATGTGTAATCTTGACTTTATTTAATCCACATGCTGTAATTGTTTTGGCTTCCATAAGCTACAAAATATGCGCGCTTTTTAATAAGGTCGAAAAGCCAATTCCAAGGAGGAATTAATTATGCCAGACCAGAAAGTGCTATACCACAAAAAACTTATCGATGACACTGTACGTTTTAACTCACCAGAGCGTGTGCCATTTTTCCCGCACTTTTTCCTATGGGCTGCGCTAGACGCTGGCTACAAGATTTCAGAGGTTTCCGATGACTGGGATCTAAATGTCCAAGTCCAAAAGAGGTTCCATGAGACTTACAAATTTGATGTTGCCAGAATCCAATCCGGTTTGGTTTGCCATCCGCGAAAAATGCTTGATGGCATTGGCATTGGTTTTAATGTCTTCAATGATGAGCAAGAGTCCATAGAGCTAAAGGATTTTCGTCTGCTTTTCCCTGGCGAATATGATGCATTTATGGAAGATAGGAAAAGGTTCCTATGGGAAAGCATGTTGCCCCGCAAGTTCCCTGCATGGAACGATTTGAAAGTCAAAGACCTTGTCGAGCCGTTAGAAGAGTGGAAACGCTATAACGAGCACACTGCGCAGCTAAACGAAATGGCAATCAATGTGTTCCATTTGCCGAAATTCAATGCGTCAGGTCCTGCCCCCAACCCTGTCGATTCATTATACTTGAGCTGGGCAGGGCTAGAAGGCGCTTCTATCGATGCCCGCCGGCAGCCGGAAAAGTTTGCTCAAGCCATTGCTTTGTTGGACAGCGAGTCGACAGACCCTTTTGTCGAATTGATGAAATCTGGGAAAATTGATTCTTCTCTACACGCTTTCGACATATCATTTGGAATGTTGTCCCATAATTTCATGAGTATAAAACAGTTTGGCAAATTCTACTGGCCAACCCTCAAGAAAATCTTCGACACAGCCTTCGCCCCTGAGCAAAACTTTATCATGCACATGATGGCGCAAGGACAAATTATTCGATTGGCTGACTTTTTCCATGACTTGCCGAAAGGGCATCTGGCAATCCAATTCGAGATGGAAAACCCGTATGAGATGCGCAAAGCTATGCCTAACATCACTGCTGTTGGGGGAATGACAACCCACTATCTTGGCAACTCCACTGTCGACGAGTGCCTTGCTTATGCACAACAATTGGTAAACGATTTGGGCAGCGGGGAAGGCGGATTTATTCTAGCGCCTGACAAGATGATGAGCTACCGCCGCGATGCCAAGGGTGAAAACTTAAAAGCTGTTTGCGATTATATTGCCCAACTAAGTGTGCAGGAGGAAGGAAATCTATGAGCGACAAAGCAAACTTGGAACAGAGCCTAAGCGATTATAGCAAGGCTGTTGAGGAACTATCAAAACTGCTTGATTTTTTGCCTGACGATCCAGTAGTTCGAAAAAATTATATTGACACTTTTGCTGACAGATTTATCAAGCTGTAAATGCAAATCTTTGATCATTGAGAGGTTGTGGGCAAGGTGCTGTGTCATAAGCAGCATAGGGTTGTTTTCGTGAAACGGTATAGTGAAGCTATGCCGTTTCTTCATTTTGCGGACCATAGAGCAGAGTGAATGGAAATATTCCCACTAGGCTGCAAGTTATGTCAAAATCCTGTCTCGTTTATTGCATCATAGACACCCCGCCTGCGCTCTGACTAGGAGTAAGCAGCCCATCAGGCATTTCATCAAAAAATCTTCCAATCATTTCGTCTAAATATGTGTTATTGTATGGTAATTGATTTCTGAGGAAGTTTTCCAAGTGCCTCATCAGCTCGTTAAGAACGTCCTGGAATGCCGTGTCCCTCGCCTCATCGCAGAATAGTATAAACATACCGCCAACTGTCCTAAGGTCGCTTGAATCCCTTTGTGCCTCCGCCAACATCATATCGCGAAGGAAAACTATTGCTGTGCAAGCCGTCATAGAATCAAAAGACCTGCATGAAAACTCTTTTGCCAAGCCGAGATTGCTCTTAGCGACCTTGAAGAAGACTTCCACATCCCAGATCCTGCCGTACAAACGCACGATTTCCTCATTCTCCAAATAGATGTCAGTAGATGCAATAGCGAGCCATTCTTTTTCCTTTTTTTGTTGCGGGCAAATATAATTTTAGCTTGACAGCTATTTCGCTTAATCTCACGCTGTGAAGATATGCTATTCGACAGCCAAACCTTTGATGTACTCATCGCTTGCCTGGCATATCATCACTTTTCCGACAAAAATGGGTTTGCGAAAGAAGCCGCGCATGTACTAAAGCCTAATGGGGTAGCGTATATTGTTGATCCTTGTTTCACATTGGCCGTGCGAAAAATGATCAACACTGTTATACGGAGCCAGAGAGTCGAAGGTGAATTTTTCGACCCGAATGAAATTGCCAGCGCCTTTGCGCCCTACGGCTCTAAGGAAATTGGAGCTACTATTGACGGGTATGCACAGCTTGTGAAACTGAGGGTAAAAAAATTGGCATAAATACGCAAGCTTTTGAGCATTTGTCTGCATACCACTGCGTGCAACAGTTTCCAGCGCAAAAGAAAAAACCTTCTTGTTTTCATATGCCGCTTTACAAAATGGGCAAAAAACTCATGGGAAGCATCCTTGCGAGTAAATTGCGCGAGTAAATTGCCCATGAGTTTCAAATAGTAGTATTTTTATGCGCCTGCTTGCATGTGCTACTGTGTTTTGTTTTCGCCAATAATCTGGACCAACTCAGTCCTTGCAGGTCCGACGACATGGAGTGAGCCACAAAACGCATATAAGGCTTCTTTGTCATTTAAGTCAATCAAATCCCCAATTTGGCTGAAGCTTTCCAATGGTGTCGCAACGATATCGGGATGGGCAGTGCTAATGAGATTTGCCATTTCAGCGGCAGGAATCGCCCTTCTGTCATCAGGAGTCAAAGTGTAGACTTTTTCCACAACAGTCGAGAATTTATCAATTGATTCGCCAAATTGCTTGTCAGACAGCATCCCAAAGAACAAAATTGCTTTTTTCCCTGCAAAGTACCGGTTTATATTGTCGACAAATGATGATATGCCTTCAATGTTATGGCTACCGTCAAGGACAATATAGGGATTAGAGTGCATAACTTCAAAACGGCCTGTGTACCTGGCTTTTCTTAGAGCTGCTTTAATTGAGCTGGAAGGCAAATTGTAGCCTTTGCTTGCCAATACCTCGCATACTTCAAGCACATTTAGCACATTAAATACTTGGTGCTGACCGAGAAGGGCTAGCTCGAATTCGTCAAGGCCCAGCATAGAGCCTTTTTTCGAGTATGAAATTACTTGCCCTGCTGGAGATGAGGATAAAAGGGAGATATCCGCGATATTGCCTTGGTGGACTTTTGCCTCTTTTAAGCTCGCTTGTTCTCTAATTACTTCACGGGCTCCGCCGCTAAGCAAAGGATAAATGACAACATCCCCGCCAGGTTTAATGATGCCAGACTTTTCAAATGCAATCTTTTCAACTGTGTCGCCCAATGCCCTTATGTGATCCAACCCAATAGTTGTGAATATGGCTACCTCAGGTTTGTCAAAAACATTGGTAGCATCAAGCCTGCCACCCATACCAACTTCCACAACTGCGAAATCGACATTCTCCTGCGCAAAGTACATTAGCGCTGTTGCCACAATGATGTCGAACTCTTTGGGGGATTGGAAGCCTTCATCTATGATTGCGTCAACTGCAGGTTTGATTATAGTTGCCAATTGCGCGAGGGTTTCTTCGCTTATCAACTCATTGTTAATCTGGATCCGTTCTTCAAATTTTTCAAGGGAGGGCGATAGGTGCAGGCCTGTCTTGTATCCCGCTTCTGCCAAGATATATGATAGCATTGTGCTTGTTGACCCTTTTCCATTGGTTCCTGTGATATGCAGGACTTTCAGGTTTCTTTGTGGGTTGCCAAGCTTGTCCAATAGCCTGGTTATGTTCTCGGTTCCCAACTTTTGCCCAGAGATACGTTTTGACCTTATATATGCCCTTGCTTCAGTGTAATCCATGTGCTCGCAATCCTCATCCTTTTCCATAAGTATTTTAATCTTGCATCGATTATAGCATGGAGAAGCTAGAAGGAGTTTAGAAAGTTTTTTGATTGTTGCAAAAGCATAGAATAATTATTAATACAAAATCTATTTTGGCAAATACTAGTTATTGACTAAGTATTTTCGTTTTATTTATCGCTTTAAATTTATATGTAAATGAAACTATATATGAAAAGATGATGTCCCAAACCCAATACCCTATGCCCCACATATAGCATGTGTCTCCAAGAACAGCCACTGCGCTGCCACTGGACACAATCCACTCATGCTAAAGCTTGGCAGAAATTTGATCTAGGAATATGGTATAATAGTGTTAGACATGTTTTGTCAAATCTTGATTTTCGAAATACCTCATTTCAATTTTCTTGCTGGTTTCTCCCGATGCCTTAAACATGCAAAACAAAAGGGGGGGAGTTTTGTAATAAACGATTAATGGTTGGATAAAGAATTATTGATACTGCAGCTTCTGGCATGCAAGCCCTGTTTTATGGCTAAATTGTTTGCTTGCCATAATCAAAAGCGGTTTGGCTAATTATTTACTATGGGGCACCTTGTGAAAATACCCTCAATGGCATGCCACTGGTTTGGATTCGAGCAACCCATACTATTCGAAGTTGTGCCTTTCAGCTCCATTTGACGCTGTTTTTGATATCTATGCTCATTTAGGCGATTTGAGGCTTCAACATTATCCGGCTTGCATCAGGCGCCTGCCCGATAAGTTCAAATGGCATAGCATTGATTTATATACAATAACTATTATTTGGAGGAAAAATGGGCGATTTAAAGCGGATTGCAATCACAGGAGCCAACCAGGGCTTAGGGTTTGAATGCGCAAAAACATTGGCTAAAGAGTCCAAAAGCAACCAAATCGTTATGGCTTGCAGAAGCCTTGAAAGGGCGCAAGAAGCCCGCAAGCAAATTATTAGCGAGACCGGAAACGAAAACATTGATATTGTTGAGCTTGATTTGAGTTCTTTGGAGTCTGTAAGAAAAGGCGTAGCGCAAATTATCCAGGAAGGCCTTGTGCCAATTGATGTTTTGGTGTTGAATGCCGGGATTGGCGGCAGGCATTCCGGCATTAGCCCAGACGGGTTTGAGCTTATCTTTGCCACAAACCATTTAGGCCACTTTTTATTGACCTTGTTGTTGTTGCCACATATAACGGATCCTGGCAGAATACTGACCGTATCTAGCGCAATGAACGATCCAAGGCCCCATGGCCGACTGGCCTGGCCTGGAGCTGCGGCACTGGCTGCGCCGAATGAGGATCAAAGCAGGTATAGCTATTCCAAACTGTGCAACCTCTATTTTGCTTACGAGTTGTCAAGACGGCTTGCAAGACTGGGCAAAAAAATTACAGTGAATGCCTTCAATCCTGGGTTGATGGTAGAAACAAACTTCACTGGCCTGCCAAGGGATGGTAGCAGGATCCAAATGGATAATGAAGGCATCGGGCACCAAGGGTATGTGGATGTTTCAGGGGCTGCCTTGGCAGCTATGGCAATTGATGACTACCATGGCAAGGAAAGCGCTAAGTACAACGATAGAGGCACTATAATCGATAGTTCGCCATTGTCCCATAATAAGGAGAACGCCCTTGATTTATGGGAAGCCAGCATTAAATACTCTGGCATCATGGTTGGGGAAACCGTGGATGGTGTCTTATAGCGCTCTTGCATTGCGGATTCGAACGGATGGAAATAGCCTAAAACAACTTGCCAATGAGCTCAACGGCAATTCCACGAAATAATACAATACTGTTTTGAGCTAGTGAAAATTGCAAACAATCAAATAAAGAAGAGCCGGGATCCTTGTTGCCAAGGGATTCCTGGCTCTTCTTTATTTAATTGTTTGGCTTTGTTCTTGAAATGCAAAATTATTACTGGCAGCGCTCCGGCTTACGGCAGCAATTCCATCAAGCCATTTAGAGCCAGGACATAGATAAAAAGCTACACGCTTAAATTGAGGTTGATGCTCATCATAGTGTTGTAGTAGTTTTCAAAGCGGGCTTTTGCAGAATCTGGGGTATAGGGGTATTTTGCTTTGAACTCCTCCCAGTTAAATGCATATTTGCTCTCCAGCTTTGGCGTCTCCTCAATCTTGAAGTTCTCCACATTCAGCAGCGTTCCATAGGGCTGTCCTGGATTGTCGTAAACAGCGTAGTTGCGAAGGGTATCAGCAATTGCGCAATAGTTGTCCATAACGATGTCGCTTGCTACTATAGGTCCTTTGTCAAATCCAAACATGTAGCCTCCGCCTGGTAGCATAATGTCTAGGAACTTTTTGACTTCGTCGATATTCTCTTGCCTAGTCTTTGTTCTGGCATAGATCAATGGGTACAAGCCGCCAATAAAATGTTTCTTTGAAAGCTTGTCTTTTATTTGTTGCGCACTGTCAAAACCATATTCAAAGCGCATGATTTGGCCAGCAGGGAAGTCTTGCAGGATATCAAGGTAACGCATCCAGTCGTGCTCGTTGAAGTGGCTGACCCTGGATCCTCTTGCCGCATATTGCTCTACCATCTTTAAATATGACGGCAACCAAATTTCAACATAATCTTTCTCCCGCATGAATGTGGGCATGTGCAAAGGTATGTTCACATTCCCTTGCGGCGCAGGCATCTGTGGGAGGCCCCATAGGAACATAAGCGGATAAACTGCTTCGCATGCTGCAAAGACTCTTTCACGGTTGCGCCTTATGTCTTTGGAAAACCCCGAGAAACTCCTTAGCTGGTCAGCAACAAAATCACATGGCGCAACTGTCGCACCACCAGATCCCCTTGGCGCTCCGGTATAGTATCCGTACTCTGCCATCAGTTTTGCGATTGTCGGGCCGATGGCTGCGCCATCATCAATTTTTGAGAGGATTGACATATGTACCGCATTTGCCCTTTTGACTGGATCGTCAAGGCCCATGGCTTTTTGCTGCCGTGGCACAACAATCTCGAGCACTGTCGCATATGCGTCTTCGATCAACGCGTCATATTCATCTTCAAATAAACCGACGACTTCTGGGTGTTGGATAAACCCCCCTGCCCCCATCACAAATGACTGGCTCTCCATAAATTGGAAAAACATTGGTGTGCGGGTCCATTGCCCAACACCGCCCACCGGGCAAGTGTCTGAATATAGGGTTGCACAAATTTTTTCCATTTCGCCTGCAAGCAGGGAGTAGTCGTATTGGAAGTCAAAGAAATCAATCCCTCCTCGCTCAGCTAAAATGTGGTGCGCTATCGACATTTGGACAGGCATCCTCTTTGGGATTATGTTTGAGAAATAATCGTCATAGAGTTTTATCCGCTCGTCCTGCAGTGTTTTTATGTCATTTTCCATGTTTGTCTCCCTCCTAGTATTTTATTCAAATTTGAACTCTGTTTAATTTACTCTACAATTATATCGAAATAATAAGCGCATTTCAGCCCAATTAATTGAAATTTTGCAGTTATACTCGATGACGAAAAGATTTTCCACTCGATATTAAGCGGCTTTCGTAGCCTTTGGAAAAATGTATGAGTTGTCATTTATCCTCTCGATGCCATCATATAGCTGGACTTTTTCTGTGA
>WRIE01000023.1 GCA_009782875.1 Eubacteriaceae bacterium
TCGAATTGGTCTCTAGTTATGTCGCTTGGATATTTATTTCTCATATAATGGTAAACAGCCTTTTTAGCGTTATTATACCATTTATCGACATTTATGGACATATTAAACAGCCTCTAATACTGATGTTGTGGGCGTAACCAGGCACAAAGGCGTTTATACCATTGTCGAGGAAGCAGACTGTACAGGGGCTTCCAAGTGGGGCAAACTAAAATAATGCTCGGGCTGTATTAGCCTTGAAAACCACGGATGCAGTTTTTTGCATCGATGGTTTTTTGATCTTTGCGCTTATATCATTTATAGACGTGCACAATAATCAAAGCATGAGCTTTCAACTCTCAAGTGTACATTTTGTCATCTTTTATGCAAATCTCGTATGCCCCACTGCGCTACGGCGCTGCGGGGAGAAATAAACGCTCCACACGCTTACAAATGCAGTAATGAAGTCTTTGACATTTCTGCCCGCAAAAACAGCACAGACACGCTTTGCCGCGTCAGTGGGCATATCTGTGAACATGATTTTCTTTTTTATTGCAAAAAAGCACGACAATGGTTTCCCATCATCGTGCTTTTATCGATTGCTTCACAACCCACACCATAACGGCAAAGCCGTCCTTTAGACAACAGGTGTGTTCGTGTAATATTGCTATGGTGGAGGCGAGGAGAATCGAACTCCTGTCCGAAAATAGTAAAACTCAAACATCTCCGGGTGCAGTCCATTGTATATTTTAACGCCGATTTGGACACTGGACAAACCTGTGCGGCGCGATTGCCTTATATTATCCGCTTAGGCACGTGTAGCGGATAGGAGCCTGCTAAAATTTGAGGCCCGCCGGCCCTGCGCAGGAACAAAACCGGAAAGCCGTGCGGCGTTATGCCGCAAGTGCTAAATTATAGTTTTTGTCGTTTAATTTTTAATGCTATTTTTAGAGATGGACAGCACATCTACCCGCTTTTTGAGCCCGCTTATCCCCGTCGAAACCATTGCGCCCCCAATTTAAGTTTAGCTGCTTGTCAGCTATCGCGCTTCATAGCGCGTTGTATGTCGCGGGAAGCATCCCGTTTTGCAGAGGTGTCCCGTTTGTCATACAATTTCTTGCCTTTTGCGATGCCAATGGTCAATTTAGCATAAGGCCCTTTGAAATGGATGTCAGTCGGGATCAGGGTGTACCCTTGCTTCTGGGTGACTTCCTTGAGCCTTCTAATCTCCCTTTTGTTTAAAAGGAGCCTGCGCACCCGCAAGGGGTCTTTGTTAAAGATGTTGCCTTGTTCATAAGGGCTGATATGCATTCCGGCGACAAATGCTTCCCCGTCTTTTATATAGGCGAAGCTGTCTTTCAAATTAACCTTGTTTTGCCTGATTGATTTTACTTCCGTCCCATACAAGCTTAAGCCCGCCTCGATTTTCTCTTCAATGTAGTACTCGTGGTAGGCGCTCCTGTTGTTTTGGATAAGTTTAAAGGCATCGTTTTTCATAATAAACTATTATACTGCCAAGCCAGCAACATGTCAAGCATATGTCAATGGCTGCATTGGCATATGCTTGATGGCCGATCACGCTAAACTGGGTTATTATTGGCGTGACATTATCACTGTGACTTTGCTAGCTTGGAAGTAAATCCCGTTTCTTCCTTCTCTTTCGTCTTGCTCCGAGACAAAGACATGCTCAAGCTTGTAGCCTTCAGCTGCCCTGTCGTTTAAAAATACTTGCAGTTTGCTCATGAATAAATCGCGTTCTACAATGAACTCCATATCTTAGACACTCCTTAATTATATGCGGTGCATTCTTTCATTTAAGCGCGTTGCGTATGTGGGAAATATATGATCGCTTTACTTGGAAAATCTCGTAAACCAAGCCCTGGATATCATTATGGGCGCTTTCATCGCCACTTATAGCTTTTTCCGCAAGGGAATTTAGCATTAATTCTTCCTGCTCTCCAATATATGGAAAAGGCAGCCTCATCAAGTTGCTTTTAAGCACTTTCACTTGTCGAAAACGGACCTTGTTTATAAAATTAAACACATCCGAGTTTAAAAATGCCAAGGCAACATTAATATGCATATCCCCAAGCTGGGGCACCAGCAGGTTTGCGCTGTTTAGAAACAAGCTGCCTGCCTCGTCAATCGCAAAAACAAGCTTTCCGGAAATGAACTTGTATGCCAGCTTTGGTTTCGCCCTATACAAACTATCAGGCGCTTTTTGCTGGAAGACAGTATTATGGTAGTCTACATAGCTCGAAGGCGCTGCCAGCATGTAGGGCCTTATATCCTTGCCCTTGTAGATAGGCTCATATCCTTCCAGCATCTCGGCTGACAGCGTTTTTTTATTATCCCCAGTGACGATGCCCATACCCCAAACACTTGTCGCATCCAGGTTCCTGTGCCGCACTTTGTAAATGCCATCCATAATCTCGAGGAAGGCAGGCTCACAGGTGTAGTAAGCAAATGTAGGCTTGTCGGCAATATCTTTCTGGCTGATTGTGTGGGCGGCGCCGTCCTTGGCCACCTCCACTTGCCAGAGACCGCTTGGCGACACATTTTTGATTTTGATCGCCACAACCCCAGTGTATACCCCAGAGAAGATTTTTCCAATAAGGGCAACACTTATTATCGACACGTTTTGCGACAATATTTCTCTTAACCGGGAGTGCCTTGCAACATTTAAAAAAGCTTCTGGCAAAAGAAATGAGGCCACTGCCCCTTCAGCCAAGGTTTCCAGTGATTTGTAGACTACATGGGCAAAAGAGTCTTCCTTTTTGCCAAGCGATTCACCACGGGATAACGCTCCCCATGGCGGGTTTGTTCCAATAGTGTCAAACAAGACGCCTTCAAAAGGCTTTTCGGCTAAAAAATCACAATTTACTATATTTGGGCAAAAGCTATGGCTCTTGTATTTCACGATCAAATTGCACCGGGCAATCATGGCAGCGGTTGCGTCAATGTCGCACCCGTAGAGCAAAGCCGGATCGCTGCAGCCCTCCACGTTTAGCAGGATGCCGCCTGTGCCGCAGCATGGGTCCAGAAAATTCTCGCCCGCCAATATTTGGCCCGCGAGCAGTTTCACTGCCCCCAAAGGCGTAAAATAAGAACCGGAGATATTTTTCTCCCCTTCTGTTTTTGCAATTTGGTATACCATGCCAACAGGGTCAAACTCGTCAACTGGCACTTCACATTTGCAAAATGATGAATCGAAGGAGTGGCTGTGGAATTCTTCAAACCAAGCTGCCTTCCCATCAAGCGGCACCAGCGTGCCACCCCTGGCTTCTACCAGCCCATGGGCTTCCAAGAGTTTCAAACAAAGGGAATACATCGCATTGGCGGTGTTTTCGGATGCAACAACCAGATCTGCGAGAGCCTCAAGGGCGGGCATGTTTTTAGGGTTTGAAATATACTCCAATGGTATTATTCTTTTTGCAGACAGCTTTTTATTTGCCCTGCGGGCGAAGCTCTCGCCATCTTTTTGGGTTTTATTTAGCCGGGCCCAATTGTTGAGGGTGTATTGTGATACAAATTCTCTATTAACATCCATAATTATATACATTTGCAATTCGGCGCTTCATGATGGTCCACAATGGAATTCAAATGCAACTCCATATTTTGGCATTTTTGAACTATTAATGCGTTTGAAATGCCTGTTCCCTTGGTTTCAATGAATATAGCACGTGATATTCAACTTGATTTTAGCCTGGTTATCAACACTTAAAACGGCCTTGGCGCTATATTTTGATGTGTGCAAGCAAAAAGAGCCATGGCTTTAAAACAGGATATCCTTCGTCAATTATAACATACTCGGCTTGCCAAGTACAAATTCGCTTATTCTCTCGAAAACGGGCCCGGCATCATTGTTTTTATCGATATAAACATGGTCATTTAATAATGGTACAAGTTATTCGCTATAATTCTACATGTATGAATCCTAATTTTTAGTTATGAGTCAAAAGAATGTAGTCAAATTCTTTTCTTAACGTTATAAATTGCTAATCAATGAAGTTTTTCCATCTTTGTTAACATATAAAACAGATAGTAATAGAAAATTTTCTTTTTTTTCTTTTGATTTTATAACTAATCATATATAATTGTGAATGTAGATCTATTTAAATTCCTAACATTAAAATTTAAAAATTGAATGTCGATATATGTAATAAATTGCTACAAATCTAGTTCATTTTATAATTATAATGAAAATAGCTAAATATCTGGAATATCCAAAATCTCTGCAAGCGCAGCATAATACCAAACTACCATTCATTGTTTCCAGTTATTTGTAACTGCTATTTTCTTGAAGAATCACGCAGGAATGCCAAATATTTACGGCAATGACCGAAAACGTTCACATATTAGTAATTTGGTACTTTATGGTTTTGTTAATACATATCGCGCCAAATCGCAAATTATCAGTTTTAACTAGCATTTTATGTCGATTCATAGTTGGATATTTGAATTAACAACGCTAAAAAACTGATATTACGACATATTTTTAGGAAATTTTTGCAGTTTGGGACTACTGCATTATAATCATACTTAAGGGTGGTTAACTATGAAGCAGGATTTAAGAATTATCAAAGGTCTTGAAACCAAAAAACGTATAATGGATTGCGCCAAATACACCTTCCAGCGCTACGGCTACAAAGATGCGACAATAGTGGAGATTACGCATTCAGCTGGTGTTCCAATCGGTCTTTTTACTTACTATTTCAAAACTAAGAGCAACATTGTGAACCATGTGCACAATGATTATCTTGAAAAACTCCGCTCCACAATCATGTCCTATGACTGGATCAGGGATGAGACCCCTTTGTTGACCCATTCAATCGAGAATTACATTTATTATGACAACATCCTCTCCGATGAAATGTCATCCAGGTTCTTTCTCGAAGTTTTGAGTGCGGACTTGCAAGCAGGCTTCCTTGACGAGACAGCGCGGGCTACCTATGAGGAGTATATCAGCTTTTATGATATATTCATCGATTCAAGCGAGCTCGATATCCTTGTCACCTTCAACTCTGGCGGCAAGAAGAAGCTGATAATGAAATACCTTGAAAAGCAATTGCAAATCGACCAGAGCCAGCTGGTCAACTTCATTGTCTTCAATGACATTGATTCCATAGCAATACCCGATGGGGAAAAACAGAGGGTGAAAGACAAAATAATCAAGAGGCTGCCTGAGATCGATGCAGCCGGAATAAACATGTTGTCCCAGTGATTTGCTATTATTAATCTAAGCCCTAGCTTTGGCATCCAACTTATTTCAAAGAATTATTGTTTTGTTCTCTTGCAATACAATAAAAAACTAAGGTCCTCGACTCCGTAATTGGACCTTAGTTTTTATTGTATTTTATCCTGCTTTTGTCTTGCTTTTAGCCGGGAATATGCCGGTACAGCATAGCTGCTTTTGGTTTAGAAAACAGGGACTACAGCTCCGCCATTATAAGTGTCCTCAAGATACTTTTTAACGGCATCGCCAGTTATTGCTTTTGCGAGAGCCAGGATTTCTGGGCGGTCATCACCATTCCTAGTGACAACGATGTTGGCGTAAGTCGCTGCTGCAAGGGAGTTTTTGTCTTCCAATACGAGAGCGTCTGTGGCAACATCAAGGCCTGCGTCGATGGCAAAGTTGCCATTTATGACTGCAAAGTCCACATCAGGCAACACCTTGTTGATCATAGCTGCGTCTAGCTCGTTGAAACTGATGTTTCTCGGGTTTTCCACAATGTCATTAATAGTTGTAGACATGCCGGCGCCTTCAGCCAATGTGATTAGCCCAGCGCTTTCGAGGAGCATCAGCGCCCTGGCTTCATTTGTTGTGTCGTTTGGCACTGCAATTATTGCGCCGTCTTGAAGCTCTTCCAAGGTCGCCGTCCTTCCGGGATACAAGCCCAGGGGCTCGAAGTGGACGCCTACTAGGGCTACGAGGTCCATTCCGCGCTCTTCGTTGAAGCTGTCAAGGTAAGGCTGGTGCTGGAAGAAGTTCGCATCCAGCTCTCCTGCGTCAAGGGCAGTGTTCGGGATAACATAGTCTTGGAACTCTACTATTTCCAGCTCTATGCCTTCTTCAGCGAGCACTCCTTTCACTACTTCGAGTATGTCTGCGTGGGGCACTGGTGTAGCGCCGACCACCAACTTTACTGGCTCGCCGCTTCCGTTGTTGCCGCCTGTATTGGTGGTGGAGTTGTTGTTGTTTGTGCATCCGGCTGCAAATGCCGCAATTAGCAGCAATGCAAGCGGTAGCGCTCCGTAATGTTTTGCCTTTTTCATTTTTGTTTTTTTCCCCTTCTTTTTTGCGTGTTTGTCACTTTCTTTTATCCCTGCTAAAAGCCAGTTTAAAACCGACTTGTTGGAAAATCTGCACAATGAGGACTAGCAAGATGACTGTGGCGGACATGATATCATTGCGCCTGCGGTAATAGCCATATCTAGTTGCGATATCGCCAAGGCCGCCTCCCCCCGTGAACCCTGCAAGGGCTGAGTAGCCCAAAATGGTGGTCATGGCAATTGACGCGCCTGTGACCAGTGAGGGCAATGACTCAGGCAGCAGCACTTTCATTACAATTTGCATTATGCTTGCGCCCATGGATTCCGCAGCCTCGACCATCCCCTTGTCTACCTCGTTGAGGCTGGACTCCACTACCCTGGAAATAAATGGGGCTGAAGCTATGACCAAAGGCACTACAGTAGGCTTGTAGCCCAAGGTGGTGCCTGCCACTTTCCTTGTGAAAGGAATGACAGCGACTAGCAAGATCAAAAACGGCACCGACCTGATAAAGTTTATGGCAAAGTTCAAAAGGGAGTTGAGGGCTTTCATAGGGTACAGCCCGCCGTCAGCGGTCAACACCAATATGGTGCCCACCGGAAGGCCGATGATGTATGCATAAAAAGTTGAGACGACAGTCATATACAAAGTCTCCCAAATGCCCACAAGCACCATTTTGACAATAGGGTTTAATAATAATTCCTTCATGTGTTTATATAGCCTCGACTTTCAGGCCTTTGCTTTCAATATACCTTATTACCTCAACCGCCTTGTGCCCTTGGCTTGGAAGCTGCAATAGCATATGCCCAAAAGCCTTGCCATCAATATCCCTAGTCTCTGCATGCATAATATTGACCAGGCAGTTGCAGTGGAGGACTGCGCCTGCGATAATTGGCTCGTAAGACGAGTTGCCGTCAAAAATCACCCTGACCATGCCGTCGCCCAAAAGCGCGCCGGTCTCAAGGCTGTCATCTTGCTGGGCATAAATGAGTTTTTTAGCCGCAATGGTTTTTGGGCTTTTGAAAACTTCCACCACATCGCCGGACTCTGCCAAAAAACCGTCATCGACTATTGCCATTTTGTTGCAGTAGCGCTCTACAATGCCCATTTCGTGGGTCACAATCACGATTGTGACGCCTAAAGTCTCATTAATCGACTTGAGGAGCGAGAGAATCGATGTTGTTGTGGCAGGGTCAAGGGCAGATGTCGCCTCATCGCACAGCAATACATCAGGGCTGTTGGCGAGCGCCCTTGCTATAGCCACCCGTTGTTTCTGGCCTCCTGAAAGCTGGGAAGGGTAAGCGTGCAGCTTGTCTTCCAGCCCAACAATCTCCAACAATTCCCTTGCCCTGGCTTTCGCCTGGTTTTGGGGGACTTTGGAGATCTCAAGGGGGAACAACACGTTTTTCTCCACAGTCTTTTGCATCAGCAAGTTGAACTGTTGGAAAATCATGCCCATTTTACGCCGTGCTACCAGCAACTGCTTCCTGCTAAGGGAAGAGAGGTCCACTTCTTCGAAAAACACTGTGCCGCTAGTCGGTTTTTCAAGGAAGTTCAGGCACCTAACCAAAGTGGACTTTCCGGCGCCGCTCCTGCCGATAACACCAAAGATGTCATTTTTGCCTATTGAGAAGGTGATATCTTTTAAGGCAGATATTTTTCCTTCGGGCGAGTCAAATATTTTGGTGACATCCTGGAGCCTAAAGATTTCTGAAGGCATTCGCTGTTTCCTCAAATCAAATTAACAATAATAGCCTTTATGTCAAAAAAACCGAAGTTTTTCCTGAACTTCAGGTTAGCCTATTATGAAGCCTATGTCAAGCGCCATGTCCTCATTTGGGCAAAAGCATTTGGATATTTGCGGCATTGACTGCATTTGCCAATTCGAGTAAACTCTAGGAATACCCATCAACGCATACCCTGGCCAGCATGACATAAGCATCCTAATGAAGCCAATTAAATGTAGTGAGGAAGAAGCAGTGGGAAAACGCAAAAAGAATACGTATGGCATAACTGTTTTATGCTTATTAGCATTGCTGCGCACCGCCATATTTGGCATTGGGGGGTGGGCTGTCCTGGGCGCGGCTCCAAAAGCAAACATAAACCAGGTTCTGGTGAACGGCCTTGCCTCATTGGCATATTCAATTGATGTAAGCCAATTCCGGCTAAGCCAAGACGAGTTTAACGATGTTTACGCAGATATGTCCTATTCCAGCCCCCAGCTTTTCTACGTGGTCAGGGAGTGGAAAATGAGCTATTCCAGCGACGGGATCGTCAGGACGGTTTATCCCAAGTACACTGATTCCGGGGACAAGGCTATCATAACTGCCAAAAAAGCCGCCCTTGAGCTGGCTGTGGATGTGGCGATGTCCCAAATGCCGATTAATGGCACTGATGCCGAAAAAGTGCTGGCTGCCCATGACTATATCGTGGCAAATACCAGCTACGATTTGCCCACACTCAATGTGATGGATCTTGAGGACGGCAAATACTCGGCATATGACGCCCTGGTGGGCAGGAGCGCTGTTTGTGAGGGGTATTCGCTAGCCTTTGGGCTGTTGATGGACCGGCTGGGCATAGAGTGGAAGATGATCCTAAGCGAGGGCATGGGCCACTCATGGAATTTGGCGAAAGTAGACGGCAACTGGTTCCATCTAGACCTGACTTGGGATGACCCGGTAATCAGCCTCACTAGCCAAGACCCCGATTATTGGGGCAGCGTGTCCCACGAGTACCTGCTTTTGTCTGACAGCGAGCTGGTATCCCGCTCCCATGGAGAAGAGCTCCACTACGGGTGGGATTCCGGGGGTATAGTGTGCGACACATCAATTCCGCAACGGTTTTGGAGCGGGGTCAATGGGCGCATGGCATACAAAGACGGGTACTGGTATTACTTGAAACGGGCAAACAGTGGGTCGGCCCAGATTGTCCGCGCATCTTACCATGCAGCCCATGAGATGGTGGTAGCGTCTTTCACATCAAGCTCCCCGCGGCTTGCCCAGTGCGGCCAGCTGCTTATCTACAACACAAACAACGAAGTATACGCAATCAAGCATGACGGGTCGGAAAAGACCTTGCTGGGCACAGTGGCGGGCATGGCCTCCAACGAGCGTGTCTATGACTTGGCAGTCATTGACGGAAATGCCGTAGCGAGGACTAGAGCCTCCTCTGACCTCACAAAAGCAGCCAAAACTGTGGCGTTCCCTATCCCTGGGGCAGAAGAGGCGCTTAAAGCCCTGGTTTATATAGTAAGCAATAAAATTGTGACTGGGGTTGAGGCAGGCACGACTGTAGAGCAATTCTTGTCTGGTTTTGAAAACAGTGCGAGGATCATTGCAAACCACGGCCCTGGCAGCCTAGTCGCCACTGGCACAGTGGTCCAGGCCGCATCAGACACAGGGGCCGAGTGTGTTGTGGTAATATATGGCGATTGCCATGAAAGCTATCTGGGGACCGGGGACGGGCTCGTGGACCAAGCGGATTTTATCGCCATGGCCGCCTTTGCGATCTCAAAAGGGGGCTCTGGGCCGCTGTATGAAGCCGCCAAGCCGGCTTGCTGCGTGTTTGGCGCAATTTGGGAGGCTGGATGCGCATGTATTTGGCATGCAGTTATGTAGCAAGATGGTTGAATTCCTCATTGATAAAAATGCCAAGTATCAAGATATAGCTGGTCAAGTATAGCCACACGAGAAGCACGAAAACCCCGCCCAGGGAGCCGAAGATAATGCCGTAGTTTGAGAAGTTGTTCACATAGAAAGCGAAAGCCGCTGAGGATGCGATCCAAATTGCGGCGGCGCAAGCTGCGCCTGCCAAAGCCTCTTTTATTTGGCTAATCCTGTTATGTGCTGCAAGGAAATATATAATAGTGAAAATCGAGACTGTGATAGCGTATGCCATCAGGTACCTTGACACGGTTATTATCCATGACAAGTGCAAAATAGTGTGGTTTGCCACCCACCTCGCCAAGTAGTCGCCAAAAATAATCAGCCCTATGCTGACCAGGATTGACAGGCAAAGCAAGGAACCAATAATGAAAGCTGTCGCCCAATGGGCTATAAACCCTAATTCCTTCTTCCCTGACGCCCTTGAGGAGATTGACACAATCCGGCTCATCCCTGTGGACACAAAGTACAAAGCAGATATTAGCGTGTAAAAGGTCCAGCTTTGGGATGCGGCGATCTCATTGATTATCGACTCGACAATCGAGTACGCATCACTGGGCAGCATAAAACGCAAAGACGAATAGATGTCAGTGACAGGAAGGTCAAGGCGCCCCGCCAAAGTCACGACAAACATCAATAAAGGGATAAAGCCCATCAAAAGCGAATATGCCAACTGGTAAGCGCTCATGGAAGTGGATTCTGAAATAGCCGAGTAAAATAGCCTTTTTGCGGTTTCCCTTTTTGTGTTCATAATATAGTTTTATTCCCCTGCCATTTTTTAATTCAAATATTTTTTATGTAAACATATCAGTTATACTCGTCTCATATAAATATATCATCGAAGCGCATCGCCAATTTGGGCGAAAGCATTGAGACCGAACAAAGAATTCCTAGAAAGATAAGCTGCCGCGAACCAGAGCGGCAACTTGGGTGGGCTGACAATGGACGGAATGATGACAAAGGATTTCCACAAAATTGAAATGACTTCCCGTAGTGAGCTTCGGGTCACTGGGGTTAGTGAAGTGCACAGCTTCAATGACGAGGGGGTTTTGCTGGAGACTTCCCTTGGGCTTTTGACTGTTATGGGAGAAAACATCAGGATAACCAAGCTGACTCTAGACCAAGGGGAGGTTATGGTGAGCGGTGAAATCTCTGCCCTCTCTTATTCTGAAGGCGGGGGTTTTGGAAGGAAATCCTCTGGATTCCTCACGCGGCTTTTCAGGTAGGGGCCCATGAATATTTCGAACTCGATACAGCTGCAAGCTTTTTTGAGAATGATAGCTAGCGGGGTAGCGATCGGATTTGTCTACGATGTGTGCAGGTTTGTTTTCCGCGGCAGAGAGGGCAAAAGAACTGTCTCTGACATTATTTTCTGGATTGCCTGCTGCACAATAAGCCTTTTTGCGTTTTTTTACTCATCCCGCTACGAGATAAGGCTCTACTTAGTCTTGGGATTGGCTTGCGGCTGGGCTGTCTATGTGCTGCTCTTCTCAAGGGCCATAGAGTTTTTCCTCTCGCCTATTAAGCAGTTGATAAGCGCCATTGGCGACTTTTTTGATTTTCTACGCCAAAAGGCGAGGTCATCCAGAAAGCGGATTTCTGCCGCCGCCCAAAACGCTTCCCTCCGTTTTTGGTATATTAAAAAATATATATTCGGCCAACGCGCAAAACCTAAAAAACAACCGCGCATTTGATCCAAAGAAAGCATGCCTTGCGCCTCAAAAATTTAATTGCTAGGATTTTGATGTTGCGGAGATATGGCGCTGCGATAGCCTTTAAATCCCAAGCTTTGATTCCATAGCTGGCATTGCTGCCAGCATAGCTCCATTAATGCGAGGCAAGGCTGCCATAAAAAAGCAGCCTTGCCGCTTCCCATATTTGGAACCCGCTCTCCCAAACTCATTGGGCCTCCTGTGCCCTTGCTGACATTGCTTCCTTTGCCCTTTGGCAAACTGACTCCGCGCTCTCGTCCCCGATTTTCACAATGCCTGCATGCAGCTCCAAGACAGCGTCTTGGCAATCTTCAACAAATGCGTCAAATTGGTATTTCACCCGGTCCATCGCAAACTCTGCCAGCTCCTTGCCGCAGCCAGTGAAAAGCACTAAAAACTCCCCGTAGCCTTCCCTTGCGACAATGTCCATATCGCGCACATTTGAGTGCAGAATAATTGACAATCCCTTGATAGCCATTTCTTGATCATCATTGTCCAAATCCCCAATGCCGCTAATCTTGACAATTGCAGCGCAGCTCTCCAACTCGCCGCTATTGCGAATCAAGCTGTTGATGGTCGCCATGCCGATTTTTTTTGTGTACGCTTTTGTCAACGGGTCTATTGCTGAATTGGCTATATAATCAATAGGCGCGTTTGCAGGCCCGGATAGCTGCTGTATTGAAAACACAAATGTGGGCTCGCCGCCCGCTGCGCTTCCAACAACCCTTGATGCCACTACATAAGCTTCGCCTGTCTGGTTGTCACAGACCTCGAATGTGCCCCATGGAAGAGCGTCTTTTTTCTTTATAAAATCTGCCATATGGCTATGCAAAGCCCTTTGCGGGTTTTCCAAGTCTATTCTTGAAGGCCCAAGGCATTTTTCAGCCTCTTTTGCGCTTGAATAGAGCAGCTCCCCGTCGCTTGATATCTGCATAATCGTGATGTTGTGCTCTGGCAGCATTTTGAAAGCTAGCCTGGCGACTTCATCACCCCCTGCATTCTTGGCTAAATGAGGCCATGAGACATGCATATATTCTGCTGAAAGCCTGTTAAAATCTTCAAATAGCTTGCCCTCTTGGGGAAGGCTTGGAGATTGCCCCGAATCAAGCAAACTCGTGATTGAGCAACCCAACATGTTAAGTTGTGTAGACAATTGGCTCAGCGGGGCAAGCAAGTGGTTGTTTGGGCTATAATGGCGGGAAGCCGAAAAATCCCCAGCTGCAATATCGACAGCCAAGCAATAGGCTTGCCTGGCTTGCCCGATGAAAGTGTTGAATGCTTCGGCTAGCATTTTGCTGTTCTTTTCAAGCGCAGCAGTTGGTATCTCTCTAGGGAAAAACCCCGATGACGCATCCAGGAGAGACCGGTAAATCATGTTCCAAAGCTTGTCCTTGCTCATAAACTACCTTTCTACAGTAAAAAGAGTGTATGATTTTTTTCGAATAGATTTTGTCACATTAGTACACCCATGGGAAGAAAAAACCGCACAAAAATGCGGTTAATCGCCATTTTCAGCAACTATGAGCTGTAATTCTCCAGCAGCCTGTTCAGCTCTTCTTCCCCAAATACTGTAATGCCCCTGTCCAACTCGTCGACATCCCATGGCTCCAAATTCGCCAATGGCATGTCCAAAAGCCTGACCAAGTAAACCTGCCCGTCCTCGTCGTAACCATAAAGGGCCAAGCTTTGGTCTTCATAGCTTATGCTCAATGTGTAGTTTTCAGGGCTGTAAGAATCAACGTTTCTAGACAACGACACTAAATCCTTGCCAAAGTAGTCGATCGTCCACCCATGCACAAAATCCGCAAGCTCCTCCTTTGTCAAACCTGCTAAGGCGTGGGGAATTTTTTCTTCTTTAGTCCGAGTCGACACAGACTTGGCATAATTCACAGTGTAGACGAACTTTGTGTTGATTGTCGTCTTGTCCACATCAACTGATTGTATCGCAGTGTCGTTGGGTGGTCCCTCCCCTTCTTGGACTATTGGAGGCAAAGTCGCCAGATTGTACCTGTGCATCCCGTATGCGCCCAATACCAAGCCCGCAAGCACAAATGCCAGACACAGCATTGAAAGCCCTAATGCAAAATGTTTAAATAAAAAATCCCTAAACATGCCATATTTTTGCCATTAATAATGGCGCATATGCATGAAAAGGGATGATAAGTTTTCTTATTTGGCCTTTGGCGCAAGCCCGATCTTGTCTGAAGCCCTCGCAAGGGTGTTTGCAGCTGTTTTGGCAGCTTTTTGGGCGCATTCCGACACAAGTTTGTCAAGATAACCTTTATCGGCGGACAACCGTGCGTACCGCTCCTGTATCGGCGCCAATACGCTGGCAACCGCTTCGCCTACTGCTGTCTTGAATGTGCCATAGCCGGCGGCAGCGAATTCAGCTTCTGATTCTTTGATTGTCTTTCCTGTCGCGCAGGAATAGATTTCAAGCAAGTTGGATATTCCTGGCTTATCCTGGGGGGAATGGACAATCTCAGACCCGGAATCGGTAACCGCCCGTTTGAACTTGTTGATGACGACATCCTCGCTGTCAGCCAAAAGCACGTATGCGCCTGCTGCCGGGTCAGACTTGGACATCTTGCTTGTTGGCTCAAGCAAGCTCATGATCCTCGCCCCTGATTCACCGTATAAGCCTTCAGGCACTACAAAAGTCTGGCCAAAACGCTGGTTGAACCTGGTTGCAATATCTCTGCAAAGCTCCAAATGCTGCCGCTGGTCTTCCCCGACCGGCACGATGTCTGTGTCATACAAAAGGATATCGGCCGCCATTAGCACGGGATACCCAAACAAGCCAACACTGACAGTGTCGCCGGCAAGCCTGGCGGATTTGTCCTTGTATTGGGTCATCCTAGACAGTTCCCCCATATAAGAGAAACAATTAAGCAGCCAGGCAAGCTCGCTGTGCTCGCTCACATGGGATTGAAAAAACACCAAGCTTTTAGCCGGGTCGATGCCAGCAGCCAACAGCATTGCCAAACAGTCGAATGAGCGTTTCCGCAGGGCTTCCGGCTCTTGGGGCATTGTGATCGAATGCAAGTCGGCTATGCAGTATACACATTCGTAATTATCTTGCAATCCAACCCAGTTTTTTAGAGCTCCAAAATAATTGCCAATTGTGAATTCGCCTGATGGCTGGATGGCTGAAAAGATCTTCTTTTTAGCAGGGCTTTCCATAAGTTCTTTCTTCTTCCTTTATGTTTGAAATTAGTAGGGCTTAAGGCCGCCTAAAAGTTTATAGGCATGGGCTTTTTTTTGTGGCATCCAAAGCTCTATTATTAGCTGTCGCCAAAGTGCCAAGGGTTCTGGTTGTCGTAAGGGACACTGTCATCTTCCTTTGGGGCAAATTCCGGTTTTAGCGCCACATCGGGTTTTCTTATTAGCCAGTTCATCATTATTGTAAAAAACAAGATAAATCCGACCTGGATCAAGGTGTCTCCGGCTTTGGTGACTGTGCTAAGATAGCTGTTGACCAACGGTATGCGAAACAAATAGCCCGAAAGGTTAAACGCCATATGGAGCAGCACCGGCACAGCAAAATTTTGGAACTTTGCATAAGCGAAAGCAATACCTATGCCGATGAGGAAAGTGTAGACCATCTGCTCGACAAACGAAAAGTGCATTATACTAAATACGCTCGAGGAGAGCAGAATCGCCACTGTGCTGCTGCGGACCTCCCTAAAACGGGTATACACCAACCCCCTGGTTATGATCTCTTCCGCAAGGGGGGCAATGAAGCCGACTGTCAGTATTTGCAACAAAAAATTCTGCGATTGCAAAGACTCCATAGCCTGCTGGTAGTCTGTGTATAAATTTACATATCCTAAACGCGAGAAAAAATTGAAGACTATCTCCATGGCAACCCCCACAATCAAATTCATGGATATGCCAAGCAGCAAGATAAATAAAAAATCTATTGCCCCAAGCGAATTCTCGTACTTGGTGTCAAACAGTTTTTTCTCATGGCGGAAAAACTTGGGCCCCATTATAAACAATACAGCCAAATTCCTGGCAAACAACTGTGGTATTATGTCAATAGATTGAATTGCCTCAATCATCTTAAGCTGGGCTTGGTCGGGGCTTCGCTCAAAAAGCAGGTATAGCTCATCCATATTCAGCGCATTTTTAAGCTGGCTGTACATTACTATGCCTTCTACTAATAAAGCAATCAGAAAGTACTGCAATACGGGGGAGATACAGTAAAAAAAACCTTTGTTTCTTTGTTTTTTCAACCTTTTATGGCGCAGGATTCCCACGCCTACATGGGTGGGAAGAACGCGCCCCTCCTTGAATTTAGTCTTAATTATTGTGCTTATTTGCACTCCAAACGTCCGAAGCCGCTGGATTCTTTGCCAGAACTTATGACGCTCTAAACAACGGGCTATTGACTAAAAAACATTGTTATTCTATTATTGTATCATATAGGCTATAGAATCCATGATATTTGCTGCAAATTGAGCAATTCACTGTATTTGGCAAATTCAACAAGAGTTGCAACAGTGATTTGTGCCAGCTTAGACGAAAGTCCTTGATTTTCAGGAAAAATTCGCTATAATAATAAAGCGGGCAAAAAAGCCTTTTTTTAATGCATACATTTATTCGGAGGCGTTGATGAGAGTAAAAGTCACTATGGAGTGTGTAGACTGCAAGCAAAGAAATTACAACACTCAAAAAAACAAAGACAATCCAAAAGAAAGACTCGAATTAAGCAAATATTGCCCATTTTGCCGGAAACACACGGCGCATAGGGAAACTAGATAGAGGCTTGAAATGAGCAAATCAAAAACAGCTGGCGCCAAGGCAAAGAAATCTAGCAATAACAAGAAATCTGCTGGCGCCAAGCAATCAACAGCAACAACAACAAAGCAGCAAGCGGCATCCAAGCCCGTTGCGAGCACCGCAAAAAAACCCGGGATTTTTAAACGGATCGGAAATTTTATCACTTCCTCTTACGACGAATTGAAGAAAGTTTCTTGGCCTACCAGGAAAGAGCTGTTTAGCCATACTTGGGTTGTGATCATTATGTGTGCGTTTTTTTCTGTGGTCGTATTTCTCTTTGACTCACTGTTCGGCAGATTAATCAAATTGTTGATGTGATGTAGGGGGTCTAATGGATGAGGCACTAAGCGCGAAATGGTATGTTGCGCACACTTATTCTGGATATGAGAACAAAGTAAAAGCGAATATCGAGGCAGCTGTCCAATCAAGGAATATGGAAGATGTGATCCTTGAGGTTGTGGTGCCACTGCATGAAGTCGAGGAGACCAAAAGCGGAAAGCGCACAACTGCGATGAAGAAAATATTCCCCGGTTATGTCTTGGTCAAGATGCATATGACCGACGAATCTTGGTTTGTCGTCAGAAATACCAGGGGCGTCACCGGTTTTGTTGGCCCAGGCAGCAAGCCTGTGGCGCTGTCCAATGAGGAACTCGTCAATCTGGGCGTTGTCGCCCCTGAAGATCCCGATTTGGCCTTGGAGCCATCTTACCCGATGATCGATCTTCACGTTGGCGAGGATATCCGCGTGATCGGCGGTCCTTTTGAAGGATTTGAAGGCCGCATTGAAGAGCTGAAAATCAGCCAAAGGAAATTAAGGGTCAATATCTCGATATTTGGAAGAGAAACCCCGGTCGAATTGGATTTCGACCATATTGAAAAGCTATAGAGCTTATGAGGAGTTAGAAAATGGCAAAGAAAGTAACCGGACTAATAAAACTGCAGATCGTAGCAGGCAAAGCCACACCGGCGCCACCGGTTGGGCCTGCCCTCGGCCAACACGGCGTGAACATTATGAACTTCTGCAAAGAGTACAATGCCAGGACCCAAGGCCAGGCAGGCTTGATCGTTCCTGTTGTGATAACTGTGTACCAAGACGGTACATTCACATTTGTGACTAAGACACCTCCTGCCTCTGAGCTAATCAAGAAAGCTCTTGACTTGCCATCCGGATCGGCAAGGCCGAATGAAACCAAAGTCGGCACTCTTACCAGAGAGCAAGTCACTGAAATTGCCAACCAAAAAATGCAGGATCTCAACGCTGCCGACCTTGAGGCTGCTATCCGCATGATTGAGGGCACAGCCCGCAGCATGGGTGTCCTTGTTGCCGGATAACAATTAAAAAGCCGTTATTGTGGGAGGCTTATATACCACAGGAGAATCAAAATGAAAAGATCAAGACGATACAAAGAAAAAAAAGCCATGGTAGAGCACATGAAGCTCTATGAGTTTGAAGAAGGCGTAGAGCTCATCAAACAGATGTCTTCAGCCAAGTTCGATGAAACTATTGAGCTTCATGTCAAACTTGGAGTGGATTCCCGCCATGCTGACCAGCAAGTGAGGGGCGCTATCGTGCTGCCCCACGGAACCGGCAAACAAATGCGCGTCCTTGTTTTCGCCAAAGGCGACAAAGCAAGGGAAGCTGAAGAGGCTGGCGCAGATTATGTCGGGGCTGACGATTACGTAGACAAAATCCAAAAAGAAAACTGGATGGAATTTGACGCTGTGATCGCCACACCAGATATGATGGGAGTAGTCGGAAAACTCGGCCGCGTCCTAGGGCCAAGAGGCCTTATGCCAAACCCGAAAACCGGCACAGTCACAATGGAAGTGGGCCAAGCCATCAAAGACGCTAAAGCGGGCAAGATCGAATACAGGCTTGACAAAACCAATATCATCCATTGCCCAGTTGGAAAGAGCTCATTTTCCAATGAGGCGTTGCTTGACAACATCAACGCCCTTGTAGACGCGGTAAAAAAAGCCAAGCCATCTGCGGCTAAAGGCCAGTATTTCAAGAGTGTGGCGCTAGCTGCCACCATGAGCCCGTCAGTCAAGCTCTCAACCGCCAGGCTATAGGCATACAGCTAAATTACCAAATTAAATAAAACAGCCTAAGACAGCAGGCGCTGCAATGCATAATTCTGCCGAGGCAAAAAGCTTAAGCATAAGCTCTTTGTCTTTAAACGGACAAAGAGCTTACATTTTTTGCAAAGAAGGAGGAGATCATGGCTTCACCAAAAATTCTTGAATCAAAAAAGCTAATTGTAGCTGAAATTACAGAAAAGATGAGAGAAGCGAAAGCTTTTGTTATTGTGGACTATAAAGGAATTAATGTCGAGCAAGTCTCAGAGTTGCGCACTAGCGCGCGCAATGCAGGCATAACTTATAAAATTTATAAAAATACTTTTATGCGTTTTGCCGCCCGCGAGCTCGGATATGACGGGCTTGTAGAGCACTTGGAAGGGCCAAGCGCCATCGTGTTCAGTGATGACGAGGTTGCGCCGGCAAAACTAGTCAGCGATTTTGTGAGAGAGCACAGGCTGCCGTTCTTGGCATTCAAAGTAGGAATTGTCGACGGCAATTTAACTACCGCTGAGGATCTGGCCAAATTAGCACAGCTCCCGTCAAAGGAAGCGCTTCTCGCAAAAGCGATTGGCAGCATCAATGCCCCAATCGCAAAATTCGTGTATCTTATTGACGCAATACGAAAACAAGCTGAAGAAACGCAAGCAGCAAGCTAGCCATAGATAACACCCCAATAGGAGGAAAAAAATGTCAGAGACTTATCAAGCAATTATTGACGAGATTAAAACACTGTCAGTCTTACAACTCAATGAGCTGGTAAAAGAGCTCGAAGAAGCATTTGGCGTCAGCGCCGCCGCGCCGGTAGGCGTAGCAGGCGGCGGAGCAGCCGTTGCCGAAGCCGTCGAAGAGAAAACAGAATTCGACGCCGTGCTGGTAGACGCTGGAGCCGAGAAATTAAAAGTCGTCAAAGCAGTCAGGGAACTCACAGGTTTGGCATTAAAAGAAGCCAAAGAGATCGTCGACAATTGCGGAACCGACCCCAAAGCCCTTAAAGAAGCCGTCTCAAAAGAGGAAGCCGAAATCATCAAAACCAAAATTGAAGAAGTTGGCGGAAAAATCGAGATCAGGTAATATCAGCCAAAGAGCCTTTATGGGATTTTTTCCACAAAGGCTCTTTTTTATTCATGGGTTGCTTTCTCAATCGCTTTGAATGCTTTCATCATTCAGATTCAGGTATATTCTTGGGCAACGCAGCGCTCTAAGCGCTTAGGCTAGCCATCAAGGGCTCGCATCTAGGTTACGCCCCTGCTTCAAGCGCAATCCAGAGCGCTATTTGGCTCGTTATTGGCTTACTTGTTTCGCAATACAAAACGCTTTATTTTTCCGTTGAATGTCTTTGGAAGCTCTTCTAAAAACTCTATAACCCTCGGATATTTGTATGGGGCAGTGATAGCCTTGACGAAGTTCTGTATTTCAACTTTTAATTCGTCTGAAGGCGCAAATCCTTTGTTAAGCACTATGGAAGCTTTAAGCACTTGCCCCCTGATTTCATCCGGAACCCCGGTGATCGCGCACTCCATAACCGCAGGGTGCCTCATCAATGCGCTTTCGACCTCGAATGGACCAACCCGGTAACCGGATGTCTTTATGACATCATCGCTTCTGCCTTCAAACCACAAGAACCCTTGCTCATCCATCACAGCCAAGTCTCCTGTGTAGTACACACCTGTGGCAAATGTGTCGTAGGTGCGCTCTGCGTCCTGGTAGTACTCTTGGAACAGCCCGATAGGGATCTTGCCGCCATCAAGCATTATTGAAATTTGGCCTACATCGCCAGTAGCGGCAAACTTTCCATTTTCATCCACCATCTTGATGTTGTACAAGGCATTAGGTTTTCCAAGTGAGCCGGGCTTTGGCTCCATCCATTTGAATGTTCCCGCTATAATCACGCTTTCGCTTTGGCCAAACCCTTCCCTGATCTTAATCCCTGTCTTTTTATGCCAGATATTATACACTTCAGCGTTCAATGGCTCCCCGGCTGTAGTCATGTGCTTGATATGGTTAAAGTCCCTGCCGTCAAGATCTTCGCGGATTAAAAACCTGAATATTGTCGGAGGCGCGCAAAATGAAGTGATAGGCTGGGATTCCATCATGCCCAGCAAATTCTGTGGATTGAAGCTCTCCATGTCATGCACTAGAACTGCGCATCCGCAAAGCCACTGGCCATAAATCTTGCTCCATGCGCACTTGGCCCATCCAGTTTCCGCTACACTGTAGTGCAAACCGTTGTTTTCGCAAGCGCTCCAATAGTAGGCTGTTGTGATATGGCCAAGAGGGTACTTGTAGTTATGTGCGACAATTTTCGGGTTGCCGGAAGTGCCCGAGGTAAAGTACATCAACATCAAATCCCCGTCACAGGGAAAATCGTCCGGCTTCTCATACACATCGCTCATTGCTGCCAGCGCAAGGTCAATATTGTCCCAGCCTTCACGGCTTGGAAAGCCGCCCACATAAGCTTTTGCGACATCCCGCCCGATATTTGAAATAGCCAGCTCGATGTCGTCTAAATGATCCTCAAGGCCAATGCATATAGCCATCTTCACATTTGCCGAATAGAAACGGTATTCAAAATCTTTGCTTTTGAGCTGCTCAGTAGCGGGCACACAAATCGCGCCGATCCTGTGCAAACCAACAGACAAATACCAATAATGGTGTGCATGCTTCAATGTCAAAAGCACCACGTCTGATTTTCCAATGCCTTTTGACAAGAAATAATTTGCTGCTTGGCAGCTTAGTTTTTTGATGTCCAGGAAGGTAAATGTTTTTTTGTTTCCAAAATCATCTACGTACACCAGCGCGGTTTTTTCGGGCTCTTTGTCAGCCCAATAATCAACAACATCGAACGCAAAGTTAAACTTTTCTGGTTCAATAATTGAAAAATTTTCATTAAAATCTTCGTATGAGTCAAAATCTACTTGTTTTAAATATTTATGCAATAATTCCATTAAAAAAAACCCCTGTTTTAAACCCTATAATCAGGATTAAGGGGACCGCCAATTTTAAAAATTGAAAACCAGAGTGTCCACCGTCAATCCCTTCTCAAAGCACTAAAAAACAATCCGCTTTTGCGGAATCTAACGGCTACATTTCCGGTTATGCACTTTTCATGGGTAATCAGTTTGAATCTCATGCAGTCTCCTTCTCTCACTAATCGGCACTTTGTGCGATTATATCAAGAACCAAGTGGAATGTAAAGAAAAATCACTTGTTTTAGCCAATCTGAAAAAAACCTAGGGCATTTGCGGCTGTAATATCTGCAATCTTGCTAGTTTCAAGACCAAATATCTCTGATATCTTTTCTGCGACATGCTCCACATAAAGAGGGTTGTTCCGCTTTCCCCTATGGGGATGGGGGGTCAAGTAAGGGCAGTCAGTCTCAATGAGCAGCCTGTCAAGGGGAATGTGTTTTACAGTTTCCCTTAGGCTGCCTGCGTTGGAGAAAGTGACTGGCCCGGAGATGGAAAAATAAATATTGTCTGAGAATGCCAAGTACCTTTCAAGCATCCCAGTGCTTTGGGAGAATGAGTGCAAAACCAATTTCCCGCTCTTGGGCAGGATTGTTGTGATGATGTCGTAGGTGTCTTTTGAAGCTTCCCTGGAATGGACCACGATAGGCATTGCCATTTCGGCGCCGATAGCAAGCTGGCGCTCAAACACCTTCCTTTGGACATCCCTTGGCGAGTAATCGTAATGGTAATCAAGCCCGATTTCTCCCAAGGCGACACTTTTTTCATGGCTTAGCCAATCAATGAGCTTCGCCTCAAATCCTTCGGTGTAATCTTTCGAGTCATGGGGGTGCATCCCGCAAGCAGCGTACAAGAAATCGTGCCGTTTAGCCAAAACCAAAGAAAGATACGACGATTTTTCGTCGTATCCGCAATTAAGCACTTTCATTCCCGCCAAACCGATCTGTTTGATCAGCTCGTCACGGTCATTCACAAAAGCATTGTTTGTCAAATGCGCATGGGTGTCAAAGAGCATGCCAATAACCTGCCTCTATTTTTCTATGTCAATAACTTCTGGATTCGAGTCAGTCAACAGATCCCCCTCATTAGGTTGTTGAGGATCCACCACAATCACGGTCTCGTCAGGATATATGTATCCAAGGTATTTCCTTGCCAAGTATTCGTAATGCTCGGGGGAGCCGAATTTTGAGATCTCGTCTTGGTAAAGCGCAGTAAGGCTAACCTCTTCTTCCAGCTTCTCCTCAAGTATGGCTTTCTTTTCAATTAGCTCTTTCTTTTTTGTGGAAAAAACCGTGGAGTTGTAAATAAATGGAACGAGCAAGAAAACAATCATGGCATAAATAAACAGTTTGCTTCCTTTTTTCCTTCTTATTCTTCTTCTAGTCATAGCTCTCCACCAGTTTTATTTTTAATGAAAGTATAATGCATTTCACGCTATTTTAAAAGTTAATTCTTAAGTTTTTAAGAAAGTATTAATTTTTTTTTACTAATTCAAATCTATCAATTCCTGTCAAGCATAACAATAAAGCATTTATGAAATTAATTACATGCTAACAGTGTCACATTTTTTACTATTTGACAAGATTCAGAAAATCGTCTAATATCAAAAGAGGACATGATGGAGGGAATTTACTTGGGTTTTGACTTTATTGACTTGTTCGCCAGCATCGGAGGTTTCCACTTGGCAGCAAACCGCTACGGGGGGCGCTGCGTTTTTGCCAGCGAGATCGACAGCTATGCAATGAAGGCATATGAGTCGAATTTCGGCATGGCGCCTGCAGGCGACATCACAAAAATCCTAACTGAGGATATCCCTGCGCATGATGTGCTTTTTGCCGGCTTTCCATGCCAGCCTTTCAGCATTATCGGCAAAATGGAAGGCTTCGAGGATACTCAGGGCACATTATTCTTTGAGATCGCCCGCATCTTGGAAGCAAAAAAGCCTGCATTCTTTATCTTGGAGAATGTCAAGATGCTTGCAGGCCACGACAAAGGCAGGACTTTGGCCACAATACTAAGCGCTTGCCAGGATATTGGCTACAAATCTACTTGGAGCGTGCTCAACGCTCTGGATTTTGGATTGCCCCAAAAACGCGAGCGCACAATAATCGTAGGTTTTCTCGACCACAATGTGGAATTCTTTTTCCCAGCGCCTATCGGTCCTGGCAATCTTGGGGATGTGCTCTTTGATGATGCGGATGTGCCCAAAAAGTACTTTGCCAGCGAGCAGATATTGGCGAAGCGCGCTGCACAGCACACAAGCGAGCACAACCCTGGCATATGGCATGAGAACAAGAGCAAGCATATCTCCAGTTACCCGTATTCCTGCGCCTTGAGGGCAGGGGCTTCCCACAACTACCTTTTGGTTAACGGGATAAGGCGCTTGACACCTAGGGAAATGCTCAGGCTCCAAGGTTTCCCGGACTCCTTCAAGATCGTTTGCTCTGACAACCAAACCCGCAATCAAGCAGGCAACGCTGTGCCAGTGGATGTCATAGCAGCAGTGTTGGGCAACGCCCTCAACGCCTCTGGAGACCTTTTTGAAACCATTGCGCAAACAGGGCTGGCTTAAACAGAATAAATCGAATTTCGCCAGAATTCGGTTGAGATTCGATTATTCCCTGATCTTCCCATGCAAAAATGAAGGAAGGTCGCAACGGCGAAGAGAACGGATATGCCAACCTGCAACATCATAATGGAGCTTTGCCAAGAAGACGAAATTGTGCATGAGGTCGAAAAAAGGTTGACGATTCCAAAACCTGCAGCGCAAGCAATTTCGATACCCGCGATATTGTCAGCCATCTGCAAGACAAGGCTCGTTTTCCGATCGAGCTGGCGGCTCCAAGCACGTGAAGCCCCTCGTACAGCACGCCGTCCAACTCCACGTCAAGCCGGCTGAACCCTGTCGGGACACAAAGTGTGCTGCAAGAGATATCCGACATGAAACTGCGCGCAATAAGCTCCGCGGCTGTTGAGCCGCTTTCAGCAACAACATGAGCAGCCCCGCCACCCAGCCATAAGAGAGTTTTGGATTGGCGAGGAAAACAACAGGATTGTCATCGGGATTTTTGACGACGCCAAGGCTGGGCAGACGAAAGAGGAGCTGCTGCCAGTGCAGGGCGAAGGCATGCTTTCGTTCGAACCTTACCAGGACGGTTTTATTATAGGCAGCGGCAACTTGCTATATTGTTTTGTCGACGACATGGGCAACTTGGATCTCGAGCCTGTTGCCCCTTAAGGCAGCCTCTAGGCTAAAAGGCAGAGATATGGGGCGAGCAGCCGTAAACCGGCTGCTCGCCCCATATCCGACTAAATTGCCAAAGGGCTTTTGCGCAGATCAATAGGGCATAATGCACACCTCACAAATTTGTTTTTGAAATAGGCTGCCAGCAAAAGCAGCAATGCCAGTTGCTGGCAGCAAAATCGAGCATTGATATAATAATATCGCAAATTAGCTAGCCGCTTGACTGTGGCTTGTTTTTTATTCATGCGAAGCAAGATCTTGCTTCGCACATCAGTGGTATTTGTTTTATCCAAGCGGATTTCTCACGACCACCCAGACCGTTGCTTGGATGGCAATGAATTAGCAATGCCATTTTAGCTTGAGCCAACATCCACATGCGGAGGTATGCGCTATAATATTAACTCGTTATTATGCATAGCTTTCTAGATATATTTCTTTATTTTAAGCCATTTTTTTGTGAAGTGCCGAGTTTCTAGTATAAAAACATGGAAAATTCACGCTGTCATAGGGCATGTATTTGGCGAGGTTGATGCCCGTCTGTCCATCCCTATTCGAGCATGGCCTTTGTGATGATTTCCCACCTGGCCTTGGCTGTGCTTATGACCAAAGACTGCTCCCCCTCGTCCAGGAAGTCTTTCGTCATTACGTTCGCCAGCTCGTTGTTGGGTCTTACATGCCGGCTGTGCACAGCGCTTTTCAGCGCCCCATAGCCTTGGGCTATTGTTTGGCGCCCTTCGCCAAGCGAGCCAGCTGCCTTCAGCGTGTCTATGAATCTGCCCATTCCTTTTCGTCCGCCCCAGTGGCGGCTTGCTTTGGCGCAGCATCCTTTCCAATGGCTTACCTCTTGTTCGGGCTCCTCCCCTGGGTTTGGGCGCTTTCAGCAAAATAGCTGTACGTCGGGTAATAGTCAAAAGCGACAAGCCTGCCCGTTGGCCTGTTGCGGCTTTTCATGACCACGACCTCGACTTCCTTTGGGTTTTTGCGCTTTTCAAGATCCGCGTCACAGTCGCTTTTGCCCACCTCCCTCAATTGGAGGCCTAGAAGCACATCGCTTGAGTACTCCACCGCGCCAGATTCTTTGAACGCCTCCATGCTCGCTTTTGCGTTGTAGCCCATGCGGTTGAAGCTGGACACTGCAATCAGCGCAATCCCCAGCTCCCTGCTGAGGCGCTTGAGGGCAAAGACATTGCGGTCTGTGGCCTGCTTATCCGACATTGAGCGGCCCCCAGGCGGCATTATGATCTGCAGATAGTCCACTATGGCAACGGGCTTGCCCCCGTATGCCCCTGTATGTCCTTTGACATGCTGCTCTATTTGCTGGGCGCCAATGTCGCCAATTCCCTCATTGATATGTACCCGCCCTGCAAATTTGCTGTAAGCGCCGACAGCCTCCCCCAAATGAGCCTTTTCATCCGCGCCAAGATTGCCAAATTTGCCTGGGTCTGTAATCTCGCGAACGGTTTTCGCATAGTGCTGCTTGCCTCCCCCATCGCCAGCCCACAGCTGATCCGGCTCACGCTTTTTACGACCAGCTCTTTTCTGGACATCTCAAGCGGAAAAAATAGCACGTCCACCCCAAAGACATTGGGGAGCAAGAGCCCCTGCCCTCAAAAAGAGGCCCATCTCTGTCAATATTTGGCGAGGCTATAGACGAAATAGAGAAACCGATGGAATTCTTGCAGATTGCCAATTAAGCCATGCTCCAGTTAGTATCCACTGTGCTTGGCGTTTTCTTTAGATCAAGCAATTCCAAAGCGATGTCCCTTTTTTATGGCAAGCAGATGTCCATATAGCAGGAGCGGGTTTGCGGGACGACTTGTGGCAGTGGCAGTATGCTTTTGTGGCACTGCCAGCTGGCTTTGAACTGCCAGTCCCGGTACATAGTGCCAGTGGGCAAACCTGCAGCCTCCTGCAAGGCATATGCGGACCTCCAGATTCATACGCCTCTTAATCCGCCATTTCTGGCTTTGCCCCTATGCCGCAGGATCCTTCATCCTATGAGCGGCTTTCAAGGCACACGCAACCGCGCCCATTTTTCCCTGTCTAATGAAAGCAGTGGAAGCTCGAACCTCTGATGCTTTATAGCCCCGCTAATGGGCAACTCTTTTCTAGGATTCAATAACCGGCTTCTTAATCATCATTGTCATTATCTTGGAAACCAGCAAGGCCTCTTTAAAGCAGTTTAGTTTTAAATGTAGCTGCCCTTCAATTGCTTGGATTAACTTAGGGTATATTATTTATAATATTTACCCTTTTTTATATCCGTATTAATTCAATTTCATAATTCAATTATTACGATGTTTTGCCTTCTTTTTCAAAATTGAATGCCATTTTACGTTTAGTATTCGATGTTTTAACTAGTATTATTCTGTGATTTGCAGTTTTTTATGCTTGCTTTGCAATTACAGTGAAATGGATTGACTTTTTACTCATTCTTTGTTAAAATCCAATCACTTGAATAAAAAAAAGGAGCGTAATAATTGAAGACAAAGTTCACTGCCAATTTTGAACTTTCGCCACAATTGGAAGAGCAGATCGTTGCTATTGCCAAGCGCTACCATAATGAGCCTCATCAGCTGATGAAAATCCTATTGGATATCCAAAAAGTTACATCCAATGCAATTCCACAAGAGGTTGCAACTGTGATAAGCCGTGAAACCGGCATACCCGAGGCTGGGATCTATGGTTTTATTACCTTTTATGCAATGTTTTCCACGAACCCTCGCGGTAAATACGTCGTGCGTATGTGTGAAAGCGCGCCATGCCATGTCACTGGGGCAAAGGCTGTTATGGATGCCATAATTCGAACTCTCGGGATCCAGCCCGGCCAGAGCAGCAGCGATGGGCAATTTACGCTTGAGTATTGCCAATGCTTGGGCGTGTGTGAATCCTCTCCTGCCATACTCGTCAATGAAGAACTGTATACAAACCTCACCCCTGGGCGGGCAGCGGCATTGATGAAAGACTACATGAGAGGGGACGTGAAATAGATGCTGCAAGAAACTAGGATTGTATTGCGCCATATGGGCAAAACCAACCCTATCAGCGCTGAAGAGTATGGCATGTATGCCTCTTTGCGCAAAGCGTTGGAAATGCCAGCTCTGGATGTGGTTGGGGAAGTAAACGCCTCAAAGCTTCGAGGCCGCGGAGGCGCAGGTTTTCCAGCTGGAAAAAAATGGGAATTTGTATTATATACTGACGCCGACCAAAAGTATGTAGTCTGCAATGCGGACGAGGGGGAGCCGGGAACAAACAAAGACCGCGTTATCCTGTCCAACGACCCGCATTCCGTATTTGAGGGAATGGCAATCGCCGGCTGGGCTGTCGGCGCAACCCAAGGATTTATTTATTTGCGTTTCGAATACCCATACGTGTTTTCGATCCTGGAGCAAGCGCTTGACAGCGCACGGGCAGCTGGTTGCCTAGGCAAAAACATATTTGGAAGCGGTTTTGATTTTGACATCACTGTTGTCTCTGGCGGCGGCGCTTACGTGTGCGGAGAAGAGACAGCCCTGCTTGAGTCGATTGAAGGCAATCGCGGAGAGCCGCGCTACAAGCCTCCCTATCCAGGCATATCAGGGCTGTATGCAAAGCCGACATTGATCAACAATGTTGAAACACTTGCCAACATCCCCATAATACTTGAAAAGGGCGGAGAATGGTTCAGCCAAATCGGCACGCCCTCATGCACTGGCACAAAGCTTTTCACCCTTTGCGGAAACATTGCCAAACCAGGCATCTATGAATACCCAATGGGCACAAACTTAAAGGACATCTTTGAGGCACATGGAGGCATAAAGGATGGCAAAGGCCTTCTTGGTTTTATGCTGGGAGGACAATCTGGAAGCCTGATAAACGCATCGCAGATTGACGTTGCCATGGACATCGACTCTTGCCAGAATGCCGGGTTTGTGCTCGGGACTGGCACAATAATGGCAATAGACGATACTACAGATATTTTGGAGCTCACAGAGAACATCATGTCGTTCTTCGTCGAAGAGAGCTGCGGGAAATGCACCCCATGCAGGGAAGGAAACGCGCGCATATATGAAGTTTTGCAGCGCATTTGCCGCGGGGATGGAAACCTGGGCGACCTGGATTTGCTGGGCGACTTGACTGAGACAATGAGCATTGCTTCTTTCTGCGGCCTTGGCCAAAGCTCTGGCACAGCAGTCATAACAGGCATGCAGAATTTCAAAGAAGACTACCTTAGTGCTGTAGAAAGGGGGCGCCAAGCATGAGCAAAGTAAAACTTACAATCGACGGGATCGCCGTTGAGGTCGAGGCAGGCTCTACAATACTGCAAGCAGCAGAAGAGCTGGGTATTTATATTCCGACACTATGCTATCATCCAGACCAAGAAGTAAAGGCCAATTGCCGCATATGCGTTGTCGAAATCGTTGGACAGAAGCTGCTGCAGGCAGCATGCTCCTACCAGGTATATGATGGCATGGCCGTTCTGACGCGCTCAAAGCGCGTGCGCAACACTCGCGAAAACATACTTGAGCTGATGCTTTCTAGGCATGCCCAAGACTGCCTGCACTGCGAGCGCAGCGGAAATTGCGAGCTTAAAAACGTCTCTGAGGAAATCCACTTCACACGGGATCCAAGGTTCGATTATATAAGCCGTTCTGAAAATATAGACGAGTCCTCCCCTTCCATCACACGCAATCCAGAAAAATGCATTGCATGCGGGCGCTGCGAATATGTTTGCACAAAAATCCAGGAAGTGTATGCCTTGTCCAAAACTGGGCGCAGCAACCACGTTGGATTCGAGCCTGCTTACGGCAAGAGCCTCGCTGACAGCGCATGCGTCAACTGCGGCCAATGCGTGCAAGCGTGCCCGACAGGCGCTTTGACAGTAAATGACGACACCCAAGCCGCATGGCTTGCCCTCGACGACCCGCAGAAAACTGTAGTCGCCCAAATCGCTCCAGCAGTGCGCATAAACCTCGCAGAAGCCCTTGGGGAGGCGCCTGGAACCATAAGCACTGGCCGTCTCGTCACAGCCTTGAAAAGGCTGGGTTTTGATGTCGTATTCGACACTGACTTTACTGCAGACTTGACAATTATGGAAGAGGGAACTGAGTTGCTGAGCAGGATTACATCCGGCGGCACGCTCCCGATGATCACATCATGCTCGCCCGGATGGATCAAATTCTGTGAAACCTATTATCCAGATTTGCTGCCAAACCTTTCGTCATGCAAATCCCCACAGGCAATGTTCGGGGCTTTGATCAAGACTTATTATGCAGCGCAGATCAACAAGGATCCCAATGACATATACAGTGTTTCAGTAATGCCTTGCACAGCCAAAAAATTTGAGGCCCAAAGGCCAGAGATGGGCCGCGACGGATACCGCGATGTTGATGTCGTCTTGACAGTGCAAGAAATAGCCCGGATGATCAGAAGCGCCGGTATCAACTTTGCCAGCCTTCCTGACACGCCATTTGACGCCCCGTTCGGACTTGGAAGCGGAGCAGGCGAGATTTTTGGCGCCACAGGCGGAGTCATGGAAGCAGCACTGCGCTCTGTTTACGAGATCGTCACTGGCAACACGCTTGAAAACCTCGATTTTGTCACAGTGCGCGGCTTTGACGGGATCAAGGAAGCAGCCGTTATGGTTGGCGACCTTGAAGTCAAAGTGGCAGTTGCCCATGGCCTTGGGAATGCCCGCAAGCTCATGGATGCGATACGCGAAGGCAAAGCCAATTACCACTTTATCGAAATAATGGCATGCCCAGGCGGATGCATTGGAGGAGGCGGAAACCCCATCAAGGATTGGCGCAAGATGGACTACCGGCTCGAAGCAGTGTACCAGGAAGACTTGAACATGCCTTTAAGAAAATCCCACGAAAACCAGTATGTCAAGCAGCTTTACGATGATTTCCTTGGCGAGCCCAACGGGCACAAGAGCCATGAGCTGCTCCACACGCACTACATTGACAGAAGCTCCATCCTAAAATAACTAGCTGGTTTTAGCGCTTACCAGGTTGCCGTGCACTATAGCGGCAACCTTTTTTCGTGCGAAAATCCAGCTAGCGATTAAACCTGTGTTTGAATCTCAAAAAACCAACTACAGTAGCGATTTTGGCCTCAGCCTTTTCAAGCGGAACTTGCTAAAACTCAATTCCAATCAGCGGCAAGCAGAAAATCTTTGATATTTTTGTGTTTTATCCCCTCACGGCTCATGTCAAACTCATCCAGTGACACAACATATTTTGGGAAATGATCCCGTATGGACTCATATACACCGAATTCGCGATTGACCGTTTCTTCTGAAGCGAGTAGATAGCAAACCTGCCGCCGAATATATATGAGATGATACGCTCCAAAAGGTCGATGTCACGAACCTTGTTGCGCTTTACGATTTCTTTGAGGACAACCGAATTGAATAAATCCTGCAAGTAGATCTGTGAAGGTGTATCATCATATCGAAAATTGCCCAGATAAGGCATGCCGCCAAGCGCCAGATATCTTGTGAACACCTCCTGGTTCTGCGCCTGAGGGAAATAGAGGCGTATAATTCTAAAAACTCCTTATAGGAAAAAGGGTAAATGACGAACTCGACATACCTCCCGGCAAGATAGGTCGCAAGCTCGCTTGAAAGCAGCTTTGCATTAGAGCCTGTTATGTAAATGTCACAGTCGAGCTCCATGCGCAGTGAATTGACGCATCTTTCCCATTCCATAACCTCTTGGATTTCATCGAAGAAAAGATATGCTTTCCCCTCGATGCCAGAAAGCCTCTTTGTGATCTCCTCATGCAAGGCTAGAGCGTTACACAGCTGCATGTTGCCCATATCTTCAAAATTCAACTTGATAAACTGTGCCGCCGGATACACCTTGTGCGGTCAACTCATTTTGAATCATTTCCAGCATGACCGATTTTCCGCTGCGCCGTATGCCGCTCAATACTTTTATGAGTTCATTGCCGATAAATGGACGGATCCTGCTCATGTACGCTTCTCTTTTTATTATCATTGCAATAATCTCTTTCCCAATTGGTCATGGTTCGCATTGCCTGGGGGATGGCAAGCCTGGTCCCTGGGGACGTTTGACAACCTAGCCCTATGGCACTCGTGCCCCTCTTGGGCTCCCGGCTTTTTGCCCAGCTGCGACGCCGGCTTTTAGGCTTGGGCTTTGGCTCATGGAAATGGTCGGAGGATGGAGGTTTGTCCGTGTTGCTTGAATTCTTGCCCAAGCCTCCTCTAAACTCGCTGTTCTTATAGGCAAGCATGGCAATCTCTTCTGCAAGTTTGGAGTTCTCCTGGGTGAGCCTAGTTTTTTCCTCCAGCGTCTGGGAAAGTAGGCCCGTCAATAAAGCCACTTCAGAAGACAGGGCGGCATTTTGCCCGTACTGGGCAGAAAGCTGCTTATCCATTGCTTCTCGCTCTCTCCGGTTTTTTCTTTGTGCATAAACAATTTCATGCACCCTACCCAAGTTTCTTCAAGGCTTTTACCCTGGTTTCTTATATATTTGGAACACTAGACTGAATAGTTGCGAAAACTATTCTATATCGATTATACTAATGGCATACCAGGCCAGCATTATGACATGGAAAGAATGATGAAGACATATCGCAAACCCAAAAAAATTGTATTTATGATGAGAAACCAAACTAGTCCAAATAAACTCTTAGGTCTAATTTGGAAATATATATTGTTCGAATTGTGTTGTTTAAACGCAAATCCGATATATGGAGCGGCTGCCATATCCTTATATACAACAAAAGAAGCAGGGGCGAAATGGGGCATCCCAGAACCGCCCAGTGCGTTCATTATACGCCGCAGGACAAATATCTAGAGCAATAAGCAAGGAAAAAGCTGTGAATCTGTGTTAACACAAAGAAACTAGCCTATGGAAGAGAAAAAACAAATAACACATTCTCGATTATTGAAGTGGGATAACGATGTCATCGGTGTAATCTCACTGGAAAATTCCGTCAGTTTTCAGCGCCTTGGTATAACAAGGTAGTTGCTCTTTATACCAAGGGGGCAGATTCGTGGACGCCAGAACAGTTCACACAGTTCCTGTCCGAGCGCATAGTCAGCCGTGGCAGGCGGGACATTGAGAGAATCTTGTTTCGATGCGGCTTATCCTATTACGATGTTTTGCGAATTGCCGAAATCACTCGTGGAATCCACCCCAAGGATTTGCTTTGGATTGCTTTTAGTGAAGAAGAGAAACTTGGCAGCATCGTCACCAATGTGTTCGATGCTGTCTTCCACCATCGAATTGACATGGCGGGCGACAGCATTGATACTCCGGAAGGCTTAAACATCAAACGCTACGGGGTTTTTAATGGACAATACGGAATCTACAAACAGCGGATTAGTCCCATAACCACGGATGCCGAATCTGAAATTGCAGTTTATCTCCTTGCTGAAAAGTTGGGTGTGCCTTGCTGCCCGGTATATCGCACGGATAGGGACACAGTCTTTTCTGTGTTTCTATTCGACTTTTCCAGAGAGTACATTGTTCATTTCCGCCGGCTCGTTAGCTCAGAGCGCTCAGATAATGAATACCAGAATCTTTTATCTGTCCGTCCCCAGTACCAAGCCGATTTTATTCGGATGATCCTATTGGGCTTCATAACTCGCCAGGATGACAGGCATCTTTCCAACTTTGCCATCAAGATTAGCGAAGAGGGCGAATGCTTCTATCCGCTGTATGACAATGGGCGCAGCCTTTTCTACGAGGATACAGAGGAAATTGTCAAGCTTGCAAATCGCGATCCTGAAACCTATGCGACCTCCTTCGGATATGCCGGCACCTACTGGGACTATGTAAAAGAAATCGCCGCTGAGCTCGGCGGTTTGGATGGCTTGCTTAATTTGGACATTTCAGAATCCGATGTCCATGGGATCCTTTATGAAGCCGGATTTTCGGGCTACCGTTTTGACGGAGCCCTGTCGTGGATAATGGCAGCGGTTGGGATGGTTAGAAGACTGGTATAATCGCTATATATCTTCTCGAGTTAGGAAACCAGCAGTGCTGTCTGTACCCTGCTGGCCTATTGTTTTTCAAAGTGTTTTAGTTTCAAAACAAATCTCTATAAGATAAAGCCTACAACTGCCTCCTTGAAGTTATAGCCCCTGCCACAGTCTCCTCGTCCGTGTACTCCAAGTCAGAGCCAACAGGCATGCCTGTGGCAATCCTGGACATCTTGACATTCAATGGAGCCAGAAGACCAGAGATATAGACTGCTGTATTCTCTCCATCTGGAGTCAGGGCTGTCGCGAAAATTACTTCCTTTGCGCCTTGCCTAACCCTGGCAATAAGTTTGTCGATGCGCAAATCCCTTGCGCCTATCCCTTGGAGAGGCGAGATGCTGCCGCCAAGGACGTGGTATACCCCTTGGAAGCAATGCGACCGTTCGATCGTGATGATGTCCTTTGCGTCTTGGACTACACAAACCAAAGTGTGGTCGCGCTTCTCGCTGGCACAAATCGGGCATGGGTCTGAGTGCGACAAGTTTGCGCATATTGAGCAGATTTTTGCGCTGCCCTTGGCGTCAATTATGGCCTGGGCAAGGTTTTCAGCATTGCTTGCAGGGTGCGTCAACAAATGGTAGGCTATGCGTTGCGCGCTTTTTCTGCCGATGCCCGGCAATTTGGATATCTCGGTTATTAGGCGTGATATTGTGTCTGTTTGTTTTTGGGCCATAGTCACATAAGCCCGGGAATGCCGCCTGTCAATACGCCCATCTTTGCTTGGGCATCATCTTCGGCTGCTTTTAATGCTTCATTGACAGCTGCCACAAGCATGTCGCAAAGCATTTCAACATCATCAGGGTCTAGGGCGTCAGGGTCAATGGTTATCTGGGTGACTTTTTTGTCTCCGGTGACTGCCGCGCTGACTGCGCCGCCGCCGGCTGATGCTGTGTATTCTAGAGTCGATAGCTCTGTTTGAATCCTTTGGGCTTCCTCTTGCATCTTCTGGGCTTGCGCCATCAGATCTTGCATGTTTGGCACGCTTCCTGATTTGCCGCCCCCAGACGGGGCGCTTCCTGGCCTTCTATATTTAGCCATGCTAAACCTCCTGGTGTGTTTATATTATATCCCATCAATTTCTTCTAGATTAAACATTTCCGTGGCTGCAGAAAGATAGTCCTCTTCTGATTCTGCTGCTGCAACTTGCGCTGCCGCCGAGTTTGGCCCTGCCTCCTCTTGGAGGACGTTATAGTTAATGCCATGCTTTTCTGCCAGATATTCTGCAAGCTTGCCAAAACCATTCTTGTCGACAAACAGCTCCATCAATCCGATTCCGTCTCCTGTCGGGCAAACAAACAAGGTTCCATTTTCAATCCTTGTCGCCCGCATCCCTTCAAACACTTCGCGCAGCACCAAATCTTTGGCAGCGCCAAAGTGTTTTGCGGCTTCTGATATTGCCATCTGGGCTTCGGCCAAACTTGCGCCTGCGCTTGGCGCTGGCCCTTCGACCAGGGCTTTTTCTGGACTGGTTTTGATGGGCTCTGGCGCTGGAATAGCGCTTGGAGCTATTGTAGTATCAGCGTTGCGCTGGGGCTGGCTGACGGCACCTGTGAACGCCACTTTCTCCAGGGCTTCAAGGCGTGTTGCCACTTTTAAGTTTGGCGCCGCAGTCGCGGGAAAAGAAAGGGACACAACAATGGCTTCAAGCAAAACCCTTGGGTTCTCAAAGTATCTTGCCTCATTTTTGGATTTCGACAGCTCCCTGATAAAAGCAATTATGATTTCTACATTTGAGTATGCGGCAGACTGCCTGTAGCTGTCTAATTCCTCCCTTGAAGCGTTAAGCATGGATGAATAGTCTTTTACTGTTGTGAAAATCAACAACCCCCGATAGTAGTCAATTAACATGCCATAAACGTTCGCTATGTCTGTGCCTGCCATAACCAGCTCATTGACAGCGACAAGCGCCCCTCCGGTGTCATGGGACAAGATGCACTGGGCCAAACGCCAAGCGCTGGTGCTTCCTTGCAAGCCCATGGCTTCCCTTGACATGCCAATAGTCACTATCCCGTCGCCCAAAGCCATTGCCTTTTCCAGAAAGCCTATGGCGTCTCTCAAAGCGCCGTCTGACTTTGATGATATCAGGTCTATAGCTGCAGGCTCGACTTCCCTTCCCATGTCTTGGGCTATAAAAGCCAGCCTGGATGCGATAGCCTCCAGCGGGATTCGGATGAACCCGTGGTGTTGGCAACGGGAGAGGATCGTGGCAGGAACCTTGTTGGGCTCTGTTGTGGCAAAGATGAAAATGACATGTTCCGGAGGCTCTTCAAGGAGTTTCAACAGGGCATTAAAAGCCTCGTTTGTGAGCATGTGGACTTCGTCTACGATGTATATGCGGTATTTGCCATAGACGGGCAAAAAGTTCGCTTTTTCACGCAAATCCCGGGCTTCGTCTATGCCCCTGTTGCTTGCCGCGTCGATTTCCGACAAATCGATAGGGTTGGCTTCATAGCTCAAGCAGCTGGGGCAAGCGTTGCAGGCTTCTGCGCCAATTGGGTTGTGGCAAGTTGCCGCTTTTGCGAAAACACGGGCTGTTGATGTCTTCCCGGTCCCTCTTGAGCCGGAAAACAAATATGCGTGGGACAAGTTGCCCGATATGATCTGGTTCTTGAGTATGGAAATGATCACATCTTGGCCACAAATGTCTTTGAAGCTGTTCGGGCGGTATTCTCTGTACAGCGCTTGGTGGCTCATATGCTTTGATTGCGCCTAAGCGAAGGGGGGCGAAGCTCAAAAACGATATCGGCAATCTGCTCGATCCTGTCATTGGCGCCTGCCAGGAACAACATTCCGAAGAGGCATTCGACAGCAGTCGCGGCGCGGTATTGCCTTGCGCTAGCATTCCTAGGCTTCTTGGCTTTGGCGTTCTTCCCTCTTTGAATTATCTGGGCTTCTTCTTCTGTCAGGAAAGGGGCGATAAGATCCAAAACCTCGTCTTGGCTGGCAGCGCTGGTGTAGATTCGCGCAGCCCTGTCCAAAGCGTTAATGGTTTTTATCCTAAAGTCTTTCATCAACCGGCTTCGAACCTGCAATTCATATACACAGTCCCCCAAGTAAGCAAGCTCGAGCGGGTTGAATTGGTGCAGCGCGCTAAAACTTAAACCCTGCGCCACTTTACACCTTCCCTTGTGTCCTCCAATGCAATCCCCATCTCCAACAAGGTAGCGCGGATCATGTCGCCTTTGGCGTAATCCTTGTTCTTGCGGGCAATTTGGCGCTCGTTGATCAGTTCCTCTATTTCGATATCAAGCATCTGCTTTTTCTTTGTGAGCAGCCCCAATATCCCGGCTGTTTTAGTGTATATTTCCAGAGCTTGCCTGATACTGGCAGAATCGGCGCCTTTTACTGCTTTTGTGTTCAGCGTCTTGGCCATTTCAAACAAAGCTGTTATTGCATTGGCTGTGTTGAAATCGTCATCCATATGGGACTCAAACACCAACAGCAGCGCCTCCATGTCCTTTGCCAGGCCATCGCCTTGGTTGTCAACAGCGCTTTGGGCCAAGCGCATATTGTACTCGGCATTGTCCCTCGCAGCATACAGGCGTTCAATTCCGGCTGCCGCTTGTTTCAAAGTGTCCTCTGAAAAATTAATGGGGCTGCGGTAATGGGAGCTCAAAATAAACATGCGCAGTGATTCCGGGTCTACATCCAATATTATGTCCCTGACATTTTTGAAATTGCCAAGGGATTTTGACATTTTCTCGTTGTCAATATTGACAAGGTTGTTGTGCATCCAATAGTTTGCAAAAGAAGCGCCGCTTAGGGATTCTGATTGGGCTACCTCATTTTCATGGTGCGGGAATATGAGGTCCAACCCTCCGCCGTGGATATCTATCGAGGATCCCAGATGTTTGGCGCTCATCACAGAGCACTCAATATGCCAGCCTGGCCTGCCTTGTGAAAATGGGGACTCCCAATAGGGCTCCCCATCCTTTTTCTTTTTCCAGAGGGCAAAGTCGAGAGGGTCCCTCTTGGACTCCATGGCTTCATTCTTAGCACCGGCAACCAATTCGTCAATTGATTGGTTGGAAAGCTTCCCATAGCTTGGAAAGCTTGATACAGCAAAGTATACGTCCCCTTCTGATTCATAGGCATGCCCGGAGTTTATTAAAGACTGGATTGCTTGGATGATTTCATCAATATGGTCGGACACTTTCGGATGGACATCTGCGTCTCTGATACCCAGGGCATGGGCATCTGTAAAATACTCGGCAATGTAGCGCTCAGAAATTTCTTCCGGCTCGACTCCCTCCACATTTGCCGTGTTTATAATCCTGTCGTCAATGTCGGTGAAATTTTGCACGTAAGTTACATCATATCCTTTGTATTCCAGGTAGCTCCTCACAACATCATAGAAAAGGAAAGGCCTGGCATTCCCGATATGGAAATAGTTGTATACTGTTGGACCACATACATACATTGAAACGGCATTGGCATTAATTGGTTTAAATTCTTCTTTTTTTCTTGTGAGTGTATTATATATTCTCATGGTTTAAATAGAAATATAAGAAATTCCAGCTCCTTGCTTTGAGGATTTCGGTTAATAAAAAAATAATACAGTTAAGGGAAAACATGTAAGTTAAACACTTAAGTTTCCCTATAGGCAAGTCAAACCTGCGGTGTTACTGCACACCTCTACAAAGCCACGAGTAACCACTCGATTCTTTGCTTCTTGTTTTGATTGGACTGCATGCCGCCTTGTGATGGCGCGGGTCTCGACTAGCCTTATCGATCCCATAGCTGTACCTGCACTTTTAGTGCTGAGATGCCGTCTTCGACCTGCTTCAGTACTTCGCGGCGCATGCCGTATAGCTTGCTTGAGAAAGAATGGATGACACTCACCAAGTCCTCAGCCAGTTCCTCTTGGACAGATTTCCCGGCAACCTCTTTCGAAACCACAACCAGCTCGACACCATGATAATCTGCAATTGATTGGATGTAGTTGAACCCGAAACGGGTAAGGCTGCCCTTGTGATTGATGCAGACCCGGTTTACTTTTCCATCCAGGATCATGCGGATAAGCTTGAGTAGCTGCTTCCGGTTGTCATCGAGACCAGAGCCGACTTCAGACAATACGATGAGATTGCGAGGATTCTTGTCTGCCATGTAAGCTTTAAGAGCATCCTCCTGTCGCCCAAGATCTCCGCGCTCTTTATGCTTATGGGTGGACACTCGAGCATAAATAACATCTTGCTTGTTTTCGCCAATATCATCAACAAGCAAGCCTTTTGATTCCAAGTAGCTTGACAGCCCGTTATTAGATATGACTCGGCGACCAGTAACAGTCCGCTCGAACTGAATTTCGCCGCTGCGGTCATAACCAATGACCGTTCTTGGGTTGACTCCAAGCATCTTGGCAACATCGCCTGGCTTGTAAAAGTCTTTGGTCAAGGAGCTTCTTGAAACATTTGGCACATGCAGCCCTCCTTCCTTGTTGAGACCATATGAAAAGCTTACTTGAAGCACAAAGATTTGTCAAGTATTAAAATGTGTTAAATATGAATTTAGTAACCTAATCACCTGTTTATAAAACGATACATCACACTAAACAACTTGGGTGGAAAAGGTGAAAAGCCATAAAATTTGATTTTTAAGGCTTTTGGCTTTTGATAAAGCCTTTTGCCAGCTCTACTGTGCCTTCCAAAAAACCATTTGCCAGTTCTTCTACCGGCCCGGAGTCGCTATGGCTTGTCAGCCATGCGAGCAATTGGAGCCTGCGCAGCATTATAAAAGTTTCAACCATATCCTCATCCTCTGCTTTAAGCTCGTGCTCTGTCCTGTAGCCTTTTTTAAAGGCTTCAATATACTGCGGCGCTTCAGGCAAATGCTCGATAAAGCTGATCGATGCGGCAAAATCATACATATACCAGCTGTAGCCACTGTCATCAAAGTCAATTACTTTGATTATGCCTCTCTCCACAATCAGGTTGGCAAACCTCAAGTCGGCATGGATCAGGCCATAGTTTTCTTTAGTCTTGCCATATTTTTCTAGGCGACTTTTAATTATCGACACTGCGATGGCCAACAGCTCCTCTTGGCTTGAGGTTATCCCATTGGCGTCTTGCCACTTGCCCCATATAGGGCTCCCGCCAATAGTCGTGTCAAAATCCCAAGTAAACCTGGCAAGGGGTTTGCGGATATTCCGGTTTTTGCTTTGTTTATGCAACTGGGCCGCCACTATGCCTAAAAGCTCAAATTCCCTGATAGTTTCTTGCACACTCTCTGACCCAGGAGGGGAACCTGGCAGGAACTCAAAAAGCAATGCTTTGAAGATGCCGTCTTGTGTGTCTACATGCTGGATGCGTTCGTTGTTGGTTCCATAAAAGGGCTCTGCGGCGACTAGATTTGTCTCTGAGCGCACTTCATCTATCCATATGAGCTCTGACTCCAGCTCCTCCAAGGTGTGGTACCCTGGGCGGCACAGCCTCAAAACGTAGTCGCTTTCGCCTGTGTTGCGAAGAACCAAGTATGTGATGTTTTCAGATAATTGTATGAGCTCAGGCATATGGGTTCCGCCGATCCCAAAAAGTTCTAGGGCTTTTAAGGCCAACTGGTCGAAAAATTCTTTGCTTCTTGATAGCATGGAGTGCATTCCTTTCAACTTGTCATGGAATTTATAGGTTTTTGCATGGATGGCAACATTGCCCTAACCTAGCCAGGCTTCTGTGAGCCCTTGTTCTAGCAGCGGCTGTGCCGATTGGGGGGCAAGGCATCTCTAATTATAGCCACAAGTCAAAAAAACACAAACAAAATGCTAAAAACGCCCACTGTTACAGGGCGCTTTTGTCTTGCACCATATTAAATTCCAATGCAATTATGAACCCCAAAGCCCCAGTTTCGGAGTGATTGAAATAATCGGAGGCTGGGTTAGTATGCAAACTGCATATGCTTTTATACCTTCTTGGTTGCCGGTAAATCCGAGGCCTTCCTCGGTCTTTGCCTTGACATTGATTTTTGAGGGCTCTGTCTCAAGAGTTTCTGCCAGTACTCCCCGCATTTGACCAAAATAGCCTGACAGTTTAGGTTTTTCTGCGACAATGGTGATGTCTGCGTTTGAAATTGTATATCCTTCCCTTTTAACCATCGCATATGCTTCGCTTAAAAGCGATATGCTGCTCACGCCTGCAAATGTTGGCTCAGTATCTGGAAAATGAATCCCGATATCGCCAAGCCCAGCAGCGCCTAAAAGCGCGTCGATTAAGGCATGGACAGAAACATCCGCATCTGAGTGTCCAACCAGGCCGAATCCGTAATCAATTTCAACCCCACACAATACCAGCCGCACCCCCTTTCGCAGAACATGAACATCATAGCCAAATCCGACCCTCATCTTCATCAGCCGCAGGAGGCCCCTAGCTTTAGCTATGGGGGAATGCGGCTTGCCTCCTTATTAAAATTAAGTGCGGGCTTGCGATGTTGCAAGTCCCACAAAAGATCTCAAGCTCTATGGAAAAATGTAATATGTAATCTGTGTTCATTTTATCATTTTATTGTTTCATTCGCCACAATATTTTAAATTTCGAATACGATTGATTTGCTTTTCCCATAAAACATTTATGGTTGATAAAAGCCAAATCCAGCTAGTTGCCAACCGCATTGTAGTATGCGATAAACCTTATGTCAAATGCCCAGATATAATTGAAGCAAACATTTTTTTTGCATCAACTACCCAAACAGAAACACAGAGAATGGATATACGCTCATACTATGCAACTTGGCGACGCTTCATTGCTCCTTAGTTGCCCAGCAGAGTTGGCCAATCTTCAATTGGTATCTTTGTTTGGCGCTTTCATCTAAACATATATCTTATAGAAGCCTGCCAAAACGGCTTTGATTATGTGAATTTGCTGTCGAAAAATACAGTTTCGAATGCGCTTATTGCCCTTATTGATGCATATGGGGATTTTGGTGCACATAAATCTTTCCAAATGCAATACCGGATCTGAAAGCGACATGTTTCTTGTTTTTCTTTTGATAACATTCGATATGAAAATATTTTAAATGCGGAGTTGCATTTGTGAGCAAAGCGATTGTGGTGACTAGCGGAAAAGGCGGGGTCGGCAAGACAACTTGCACTGCAAACCTGGGGGTAGCGTTGGCCCTCCAAGGGCACAGTGTTGTAGTGGTCGATGCCGACATTGGTTTAAGAAACCTCGATGTGGTTTTGGGCATGGAAGATAGGATTACATATACGATTGTAGATATTTTTGACGGCAAGTGCAGGATAAAACAAGCTCTGATACGGGACAAGCGTTTCCCGAAGCTTTGTTTGATTGCCGCTGCTCAAAATACAGACAAGTCTGTAATCAAAGCTGCCCAAATGGTTAAACTGGTTGAAGAATTGAAAGTCTCTTTTGAATTTGTGCTGATTGACTGCCCTGCAGGCATTGAGAGCGGGTTCCATAACGCGGTGGCAGGCGCGGACGAGGCGATTATCGTCACAACGCCTGAGGTATCGGCTGTCAGGGATGCGGATAGGATTATAAGCATTTTAAGAGAGATGGGCCATGCGGAGCCTAAGCTTGTATTAAACAAGATTCGACCGGAAATGGTAAGGCGCGGAGAAATGATGGATATGAAGGATGTGCTTGAAATACTTGATATCCAGCTGATCGGAATAATTCCTGAGCAAGGCGACATTGTAATTGCCTCAAATAGAGGAGAGCCTGTGAGCGCTATCGAATCGTCTTTGACAGGACAAGCCTACAATAACATTGCACAGCGCGTTCTTGGCAAGGAAGTGCCGTTTTTGGACTTGGCAAAAAGGGACGGCTTGTTTGCCAGATTAGCAGGCCTGCTAAAATCAGGAATATAATTAGGAGCAAAACGTATGTTTAATGGAAATGCCCAGAACCCGCCTTCCGGAACGGGAAGCAAAGACATGGCAAAAGAGCGGCTCAAGAGCATTCTGATGCGCGACCGTGTTGATATTTCTAGGGACATGCTTGAGTCTTTGAAATCAGAGCTAGTGGCGACTGCGAAAGAGTACTTTGTGGTCAAGGAAAACGGCTGCGAGGTCTATTTGACACGGATGAAAAAAAGCGCCCTTGACGAAAACGACACGGTGCTGGTGTGCCTTGTGCCAATCTCTAAGAGCAAAACAAAAATAATGGTTTAGTTGATCACGCTTTATTGTGAAGCGCGGTCATTTGGCACGCAGGTGTGCCATTTCGATAGACCGGGGACGAGCCGTCCCCGGTTTGAACTGCCGGCATTGCAGCATTGGGCACTATTCTTCAAGACAGGCAAATATTTGTCCACTCCGTGCCTATCTTCGCCTTGCATTACGCTACAGGGCAAACATCATTCCTTTCAAACTACTGCTATCCATATTTGATCCTCATTTTGGCAAACCGTTCATAGTTAAGCTCTATCGGCATGGTCTTCATTCCCGCCTCTATCACCTCTATCCAGCCTCAGTATCTCCATGGGCTTTCAAAGCAAACTTTTTTCATTTTTTCGTGCAAGCACAAACACTTAGAATTTTTTGTCACGAAATCTTAAAATGAGAACTCTCCTCCTGTATATCGAGTGTCTCTTTGGCATATAGTTATACCCTTTTCGTTATACCGGTTATTAGGATGTGATTGTAGTATAATGATGGTGTCCCATTCTCCGTGGAATTTGATATCCATCCACTTTAAAGGCAAATTATATTTTTAAGCTATACTTGTAGACTTTATTTTTTTATCGGTCTCACGTTCAAGTGCTATAATAAGGGAAGGGATTTGCTTGTAACCTTTAATGCGCCTGAATCCCCTCTCTGCTTCAATGAACCCTGCGGCTGCCTGCCTAAGGGCTGTCTCGCCATTATTGAAATTGGATACCCTCCGTATAACTCCAGCGCAAGACGAGTTCGCCGGCTCGATCAGGTTTGTAGAGCATACAGCCGCCCTCGGCAGCCCTGGGATTTCCAGGCGCGCCACTGCCAAGGTTTCCTCCATGCCTTCGCGCAGGCTTGCAGCGGCTGCGGGGTATCTCATTTCAAGATAAG
>WRIE01000024.1 GCA_009782875.1 Eubacteriaceae bacterium
CGAATTGGTCTCTAGTTATGTCGCTTGGATATTTATTTCTCATATAATGGTAAACAGCCTTTTTAGCGTTATTATACCATTTATCGACATTTATGGACATATTAAACAGCCTCTTAATGGAACGCATTTGAGATTTTTTTGATTCTGCTGCCTTCTAACGCAAAAACTAGCATAGCTGCGAACGCGATCGAAACAGCTGCGGTGGACAAGCACAACAAACAAGCCGCTCTCACAAGCTGGATATGGGACCCTTCCAAAACTGAGCCAGGCAAAATTGCCAAATTTGTGGCAAGAAAACCTGTTAGCGAGTACATGCAGGACCTGAAAGCCAACAAAGAGACAGAAGCGCCTGCCATGGCGGCTATCCCCCACTCATACACAATAGGCGCCAAAATTTTCGAACTGCTGGCGCCTAGCGCTTTCTGGCTTTTGAAATCCGGCCTGGACCGAAGCGCTGTATCCCTCGCCTTTGCTGCTTGGAACGCGATCGAACATACGAAAGCGGTTATGAAACACTTGAATGCCATATCCTGGATTTTCTTGTAGTTGTGGTACAGATAATCTACAGCGCTTTCCTGCAGCGTAGCCCCTGTTGCACCGGCTAATGATGAAAGTGTTGGCTTGAAGGCAACCGCCAATTCGGCAGAAGCAATACGCACAGAGAAGTGGGCGCCCAACAAAGCAGGCTCCTTGTATGGGAAATGACGCGCGCTGTAGCCATACCTTCTTTCGATAATAGCTGTTGCCGTCCCCTTGTCAAGATACGTGGCACCCATCACCCCGTCGAAACCCATGATATCAACTAAAAGTGCTTGTATAGCATATTCGTCCAAGTCTGGATCCACAAAAACACACAATTCTATAGGCTTGCCGGAAATCAAGGCGTCTATCTTCTCTCCTTCTAATTTTGCCGCCAAGAAAACACACTCAGAAAAAAAAGCCAGCACATAGAAAAAAAAAGCGGCAGCAACCAAAAACTTCCGCCTTGCCATTGACCGGGCAGCGGATTTTAGAGCGATTGCCTTATATATAAAAAACACCTCCCCCCCCATTCAAAATGCCAGCGGCTCGCGTCTTAGCGATTCGCCGTCAAATACTATCAGCCTCTCATTTCGAAGGAGCCCAAGCACAGCCAAACGGTTTGAAAACAACACAACACTTATGCCTTGCGCATTGATTGCTTGAAGATAGGAAACAGCTCCTTTCAACTCCTCCTTTTCAAGGCCTTCAAAAGCATCCTGCACCAACAGCACATTTGGCCTGCACACACTGGCGCGGCATATAGATAGCCTCAACCGGTCATAACGCCCCAATGCGCTGGCAGCTATGCGGGATTTTGGCAGCAAACCGGCCAATACCATAGCCTCGTTGCACCTCTTCTTGGCCTCCTTGGATGGGATATCCCTAATAGCGAAAGGCAGCCTCACATTTTCCCCAACTGTCATGTCTTCAGCCACGGTTGCATCTGCAAACACAACACCGACCGTCTGCATATACCTATCCAGCTTTGCCCCTCTCAACCCGCTTGAGACATCGGAGCCAAAAACAATAACGTCCCCTTCCAATGCGGGAGTCTGCCCCATCAACAAACAAAACACAGCCAATGGGGCGCTGCCGCCTATGTTTGAGATGACAGCAAACTGGCCGGTATAGATCCGAAAGGAGATGTTTTGGATGGCGCATGAGCCGCCACTAGAGTTGAGGGACACATTATTGAATATGATCATTAGCCTGCCTCCATATGACAGTTAAAAGGGGAATCCCACAGGCACGTTGTTGAAAATGTCAGCATAGCCATATCTGTCAGAGAAAGTGCCTTTCCCTCCCTTGAAAATGAGGTTTTTGCGGAAATCCGGCCGTTTTGAGCTCCATAACTGCAAGTAGCAGTATTGCGTGTCAAAAGCCAGCACATGGCGCAAAATCGGGCCTTCCGGGCTAACATGGCTTATAGCTAGCGAAGAATGGCTAACATAAGGGAAAAACTCCATTTCATACTCTCCCCGCCAGTCTGAATAAATGACTCTAAAGATCCCGTCTTCTTGCTCCAGCTCTCCCCGGCGGCTGGCAACCGAAGCAGCCACGTCCTCTATCGCCTCAAAAGGCGGAAACATCTCCTCTGCGATTTCTCCGGGATGGTTGTCTATGTACATAAGCAGCTCTGCTTGGTATTTTTTTTGCCATCTTTTAAATTGCCTGGCAAATTGGTTATGTGGGCCTAAAAACTTTAAACGGGCTGCTAGGGTGATTGCTATAGCGCAAATGCAAAAAAAGATAAGTTTTTTTGCGTGGCTTTTCAATGTTTTTTTAGCTTTTGAACCTGTTTCCCCTATATTTGGATCAGGAACTATTTGAAAAACTCCCATCTGCCTTCCTTCTTCCTGCTTATATTTGTTTACTTAAACTTGAAGTGAACTGCATTGCCATGTCCTCAGTTCTATTGCAACCCTCATTTTCTTCATGTCCTTTTGCGTGTATCTATTATCCATGCGTTTGCGGCAAAAGGGCAAACATGGCCGCACAATTCGCCAATAACCACACTTCCACATTTTTTAGCCGCTGTTAGGGATTCTCCATAAAACAAACCGGGACATGCAACTAAAACGTCACGCCGCAACAAATACCGAAGCAAGCTTTTTCTCTTCCCTTTTTTTCTTCTTGTTGTCCAATCCATCTAAATATGCCTCAGCTTTTGCAAGTGCAATGCGGGCATATTCCGGGCTGACAACGGCAAACCATTCTTCAATGCTTTCTTCCCTGAACAGGGCTTCTTCAAGCATGGACATCGCTTTCTTTGGCGGTGCGGCGCCTTTCGGGCAGCAGCCTGTTTCCAGGTGCACATTTAGGGCAAACCTGATGTAGACTGCTGTTGAGGCGTATGCCAATACCGCATCAACACTGTCTAGAATGCACCCGTTCCAATGCTGCCCCAGGCTGCCAAACATGCTCAACCGGGCTGCATTTCGAAAGGTATGGGGGATAGCGGGCCAGCGCCACAAAAACATTGTTGTTTGAGGAGAACTCAAGGATCCTCTTGATCCAATGCCTCCTGCGCATATTGTTTTCCGGGCCATTGTCAAGGTTTATAACAAGCGTGTCGAGCCCGCCCCCGTTCCCATCCCGCCAGATCTGGAGCATGTCTGCCATATAGTCGGCAGTGGCGCTGCCGGCGGTGATGCGCACCTCGGTTTTTCCAGTTTTCACATCATATATGCCAAACGGCGCAACCTGTGCGGTGAATCCAAAATAATGGCTTGTGCCCCGCCCGCCTATGCGGCTTTTGCCGCCACGCGACGATCCGCATACGTCAACCCTGTCCTTGCAGCCAATGGATATCTTGCTGTCCGGCTGTCCCCGGCGGCTGCTTTGTGGATAGCCGCTAAATTCTCAAATATCGCATGCCATTCGAGGTTCTTTTCAAGGGTTTGGTTTTTTGCGCAGACTTAGCCTGCAATCCAGCTTGTCCACAAGCGTGTACATGGAAGTTTTCGCATGGAAGGCTGCTGAAGCCAAACTTTTCCCTAGGCTCGCCCATAATCCCCCCATGCTGAGTGGCGAGCAGGACCATGCGCCCTTCAGCCTGGGACCTGCAGAGCATTTGTCTTCCATAAGTTTGTGGGTGTTGCTGTAACATTAGTTGAGATTCCCTTATATTCGTAGATTTTTTATCGAATAACTAGAAAATAAGATTTGGGAATCTTTATCTATAGATAATGACGGATTTTGCCATATATTGTCGCTAATGTAACGGCACGTTAATTGATCCGTTGTTATTCTTGGAAGCTCCCTTAACTGCTATCGGCTTGATTTTTTTCAACAGTTTTTGCAAAATGTCTAAAACCATATATTTAACCTTTCAAAAGCCAATGGCTCCCAGGCATTGGAAACAAGCGCCTGGCAAGTAGTATTTTATCATATAACAATCACAATTTAACAGCTGGAATCGTTCGGCCAATCTAAATTCTGAGCCTATTTGTTCTATTATCGTATAATGAAATCTTTATGTCGCAATTTGGTTAAAAACTATCAAACTGGGAAGACTAAAAAGAAAAGGAGACTGGAAAAATTGGAAAAACAAAATAGCGCCACACAATCAGTACAATGTTCTGTCCAACAGTGCCAATACCATTCAGGAAGCAACAGTTGCTCCCTGTCCTCAATTCAAATCGGCACCCACGAGATGTATCCCACCAAGACTGAATGCACAGACTGCGAGTCTTTTGCCCTAAAGGCCGGGATGCAAAATAAGAAATAGGAAGAGCTTTATATTTTATATAAAGACAAAAAGAGCAGGTGAAATACATTTTCCCGCTTTTTTTGTCTTAAAAGTTTTTTTAGGATTATTCTCTTGCACATAAAAAAAGCTGGAAACATGCGGCTGGGCGCAGTGGGCACAGATCCCTTGAAAACAGCATTTAAGCGTTTGTGTGCGCCAATACTGCAAATCATTGACATACATTATCGAATAAGGTATATTTTACTGTAAGTTAAGAGAAAGAGAGAGGGGAAATGAAAAGACTAATATCAATAATTCTCTGTGTGTCATTAGTTGCCACACTTGCCGCTTGCGGCGGCGGCAATAGCGGCAACAACGCAAACAACAACGGGGGCGGAGGCGAAGAACAAGCTGCCCCGTACCTGATCACAGAAGGGGTTCTCCAAGTAGCCTTAGAGCCAGAGTATCCTCCTATGGAGTTTAAAGAAGGCGATGAGCTGACAGGTTTTGATGTGGAAATGATCAAGGCGATCGGTGAAGAGCTGGGCCTTGAGATTGTGTTCCGCGAGGTTGGCTGGGACGGAATATTCCTTGGGCTTGAAGGCAAGCAGTATGATATCATCTGCTCTTCAGTCAGCATCACACAACAAAGGATCGACGACAAAAAGATGAGTTTCACAGATCCGTATATGAACAATGGCCAATACATTATAATAAACAAAGACGCCACTGATATTGTCCAGCTTTCTGACCTTGAAGGCATGAAAGTCGGAGTCCAATCTGCGACAACAGCCGACGAGGCATGCAGGAAATATCTTGAGACTCCTGGCTCTGTCCAGTATACACTGCAGCCATATGACGCAGTGAACGTTACGCTCCTGGCGCTTGAAGCAGGGCAGCTTGACGCAGTTGTGTGCGACGCGGTTGTCGCAATGGCTTTTGTGAACAGCTCCGACAAATTTGCGATCTCTACTGCTAAAATGACCAACGAGCCAATAGCTATTGCCGTCGGCTACGGCAATGAAGAGCTTATTAGCAGACTAAATGAGGCAATCGCTGCAATTAAGGCAAAAGGAGTCCTATCCGAGCTTTCGATTAAATATGTTGAAGTTGACATAACTGAAGACATAGACACAGTTCTCAAATAGCACGGCAATCACGGCATAGAGCCACAAAGACAACTATGGGCCGGAAACGATATTTTCCGGTCCATTTGTGCGGTTAGCAGGAGGCATTCTATATGAGCCCAATTACTATCTCATTTATCAGGGGCACAGTTATTACATTGGCATTGACAATCGCAAGCATTATTTTCGGTATCATCCTTGCACTTATACTGGCATTTATGCGCATGGGAAAATCAAAGATCCTCAACGGTTTTGCTTGGTTCTATGTATGGATCTTCAGAGGCACTCCACTCTTCTTGCAGATTGTAGTAATCAATTTCGTCCCTCCCCTTATTTATCTATCTGTCACTGGCAAGCCTATGCCCAGGTCAAATGGGATAATGACGGCAGGATATCTGCCTATGCTGTTGACCTCTGGAGAGTTCAAATCTGGAATTATAGCCCTCGCACTGAATACCGGCGCATATTGCTGCGAGATAATAAGAGCTGGCATCGAATCGATTGACATTGGCCAGCATGAAGCGGCTAAAGCTCTTGGCATGAGCAAATTCACTGCAATGAGCAAAGTCATCATCCCCCAAACAATGAAAAGGATTATACCCCCATTCTCAAATGAATTCACTTTGATTTTGAAAGACTCCTCTTTGGTCTCTACAATTGGCCTGACAGAGCTTGCCCGTGTTTCCAGGCAATTGTCAGCGGGGGGCAAATGGTCCTATCTTTTTGTCGGGGCAGCTATTTACTTGTTTTTGACTACATTCTCCACCTTTGCATTTGACAAGTTGGAAAAATATTTTGGCAGGTACGAATAATGTCTATGGTTAGGACTGAAAACCTGAAGAAAAGCTTTGGCGACAACGAAGTATTAAAAGGGATCTCAATAGAGGTCAACAAAGGAGAGGTCCTATGCGTCATTGGGCCTTCCGGATCAGGCAAAAGCACATTTTTGCGTTGTCTAAACAACTTGGAGACCATTGACTCCGGATTGATTTATATTGATGATGAGTTGATAGTCCACAGGGAGGACGGCAAGAACTTGAAAGACATGTCACCGAAAAAAGTCTCGACTTTGTGCATCAAGCTTGGCATGGTATTCCAAAGGTTCAACCTTTTCCCACATAAGACTGCAGTCGAAAACTTGATGCTGGCGCCCATGTCTATAAAAAAAGTCAAAAAGGAAGAAGCATACAGCAAATCTATGGAGATCTTAAAAAAAGTTGGCCTTGTGGACAAGGCTGGCAGCTATCCAAGCAAGCTATCTGGAGGGCAGCAACAACGGGTCGCTATCGCTAGGGCTTTGGCAATGGAACCGGAGATAATGCTATTTGACGAGCCAACCTCTTCGCTCGATCCAGAATTGGTCGGGGAAGTATTGGAAGTCATGAAGGACCTGGCGCAAGAAATGATGACTATGATCGTTGTGACCCATGAGATGGGTTTCGCAAAAGACGTGGCAAGCCGGGTGGTCTTCATGGATGGCGGATATATCGCTGAGGAAGGTCACCCTCAAGAAATCTTTGCGAACCCAAAGAACGACAGGACCCGGGAGTTTTTAAACAGGATTCTCATCTAATTTGTTGGTTAAATGTGTACAGTTTGTGTCAATAATCCGAATTCAACATAATTTTTCGGATGTTTTTGCAAAAATAATTGACGGCTCTCATATACTGTGATAGAATTGAGTGCCAATATACGTAAAGAAGAAGACAATGTTGTCTTCTCACCTATCGGCTCGCGCTTATAGGTAAATAAGTAGGTATTTGCTTATTTTTTGCGCGCGTGCCTGTGCGCTTTTTTTTTACAGACCGTCCATTTTTACGGAGGTGAATAGTATAAAAGATTTTCAAACCAATGAGTCTATCCGCGACAAGGAGATTCGCGTTATTGATGAGAATGGGGCAATGCTTGGAGTCATGCCACTGCAAGAAGCTTTGCGTCTTGCCAACGATAAAGAGCTTGACTTGGTCAAGGTTTCCCCTGAGGCGAAACCGCCTGTTTGCAAGATCTTAGATTATGGAAAGTTCCGCTATGAGCAATCTAGGCGCCTTAAAGATGCCAAGAAAAACCAGCGCTTCACAACAATAAAAGAGGTGCGTACCTCTGTGCGTGTCCAAGACCATGATTTGCAAGTCAAAGTGAAAAACATCCAGAAATTCATTGGTGATGGAGACAAAGTAAAAGTTTCCGTGCGTCTGCGTGGCCGTGAGATGGTATATGCAGAAAAAGGCAGAGAATTGCTGCTCCGCATAAAAGATATGATCGGCGATGATTGCGTGATTGAAAGGGCGCCACGTGCCGAAGGCCGTAACTACACAATGTTTTTAGCGCCTAAAAAGCAACAGCAACAACAGTAATATTTAATTCGTCACAGGAGGGATACCTATGCCCAAAATGAAAACCCACAGGGGCGCTGCCAAAAGGTTCAAGCGCCTAAAATCAGGGCGCATAAAAAGAGCTTGCGCCAATAAAAACCACATTCTAAATAAGAAGCCAACTAAACGCAAAAGGCGTCTTAGAAAAGGCGTGATGATGTCCAAAGCGGATGTTGGAAGGTTCAAACAGATACTGGCGAGGTAGGAGGAAAATAAATGGCTAGAGTAAAAGGTGGAGTTGCTGCCAGGAAAAGGCACAAAAAAGTATTAAAACAAGCCAAAGGTTATTATGGCGCTAGATCCAGGCTGTTCAGGACTGCCAATGAAGCAGTTATGAGGGCCCAAAGAAGCGCTTATATTGGAAGAAAACAACGCAAGCGCGAAATGCGCAGGTTGTGGATCATAAGGATCAATGCTGCCGCGAGGATGCATGACATGTCCTACTCCCGCCTGATCAATGGCATCAAAAATGCCGGTATCGAAATTGACAGGAAGATGCTTGCAGACATGGCTATGAACGACCTTCCTGCTTTTGCAAAAATTGCTGAAGCAGCAAAAGCGGCTTTATAGTGAATCATAAAAATCTTGGCAGCAAATATGCTGCCTTTTTTATTTGAGTTTTTTTAGTAGCAAAATGGTGCTTCTACGCTCTTATTGTGCTCAAAACTAATGTGCGGCGGTTAAGCCAACCAGATATATAAAACATTAAGAGGTCAGATATGCCAACTATGGCTGCCACATAAAGCAATGTTGCATAGGGCTCGACTGGTTTGAGCAAGCCCGTATGGCACTCTTTCCACAACCGAGAACAACTCCATGTGTGTGTTCCAATTGCCAGCCAGCCCCGGGTCGCTGTAGAAAAAACACAGAATTTCGATGGCCGAATGGAGAGCGGCACAGAAATAGTTGGCTCCACTAGTGGTTTTTTACAACAATGCTTTTTCCAGAATATAGAATCCACGCCATTCTGCCAAATGCATTTGCAATGAAATGGTGGATATACTAATTATTATGGCGATAAAAATAAAATACTCAATTATTTGCGCTTTGGCATCAATGCTGGCCGCCAGCTGCAGCTTCGGGACTACGGCGAACACTATAAACACGAAAGACGCAGAATTCGCATTGGTAACAAGCATTGATACGCAGCAAGACTTTAGGCTTGAGATGCCGTCAGAGCGTTCGACCCGGCTCTTTGGATCCCTTGGCGCATACAAGCGTTGTGGGCCGTGCAGCCACTGGGATTCCCATAGTTTTGATGTGGCTATTTACTCAAACGGGTCAATCTTGGAGGCATTCACCCTCAATAGCGACGGCAGCTTTTGCAAAAGCGGTAAGCGCTGGCATGCTTCCGTGGAAGACATGGCAGACGCCTCTTCATTTTGCATTGATAGGCGCAACTATCTTGCTGGGGCAAATTTAGGGACGGGAAAAATCAACGCGCCGAAGCCAGTTGGCAAAGACTCAGTATTTGAAAACGAAAAACTCCTTGTCTCTCCATTTGGCTCTAACTGGAGCTACTATTACGCCCAGAGTTTGTCTGGCTACAAAACCTATGGCGTCTTGATAAGGATTGACATAGCGGGCAACAGGGAAATCCTGCTGCGTTCCCAACAGATTGCATATATCAACTATGTCGAAGGAAGTTTTGAGAAAAGCGGCAATTCAACCCTTTATTTCTGTCTAGCCCATACTAATGGCCAAGCAAGCTTGCAGGCTTTTTCCATGAGGACTGGCCTGATTAGCGAAGTATTTGATGTGCCGACAAGCAACATGGCCATTGTCCAAAAAGAAGGCAAAAACTTGGGTATTGCTGTATCTAGCGACAAGCTGCTATCAATCGATCTTGCCAGTGGAGAAATCATGGCGAAAGACTTAAGTGCCGTCAACGGGTATGAATCGATGCCTGCCCAGATCATTGGCGGAAGGGACGGCAGATATGCAAGGATTGGGGAAAGCGGCAGTGAAATTGTAGAAATACTGCTATTCTCATATAACCCGATAAATGACTTCCAGGAACACACAAGATACACCTACGATACGCAACAAGAACTCATATGCGCAGCCCCGCTGGATTAAGGCATCTAAAATTCCATGCGTTTGAGGCAGTGGTATTTATGAGAAAGTTGCTAAAGCACCTTATTCCCAAAGTGCTAAAAAGCCCTCTGCATGATCGTGTTAGCCCCCGCTTGCTATATGGCCATTTTCACATGTTATGATCGAGTATGCACATCCAAACTGTACAATCCACGCTTTGCCCGCTTCCACTATAGCAATGGTTGAAAGACAGGCACTGGCATAGCTGAGAAAATGTCAACGCGCCAAGAATCCGGCTTTGCCATCTTCTTGGTATGCCACGCAATACAATTGATTGCCTCCAGATTTGTTGCCACTATTGCTGAAAAAGACCTTCCATCCCACTATTGAAATTATTGGTCCTCGGCAAGGGACAATAGCCAGCTCCCTAGCCGGGGCTTTTTTTGCCCAATTTTACTTGTTTCAACCTATGGGATTTTGTGTGGGAACAAAATATTTCAACTCTGTTGGACTAGAAACAATTTACCAGCAAGGCATATTATGGACTGAATATTATTTTAGAAGGAGATTCCTTTGAAGAAGACAATAAAAACAATTTTCATAGTTTCTCTGGCCATAATGCTTATGCTCCCTGTTGCTGCTTGCGCAAAAAAAGAGACTGCAGCCAATGGGCAAAAAGAGCTCACAAAAGTGAAGGTCAGTGAAGTTACACACTCAATCTTTTACGCGCCTCAATACGTAGCGATTTCTCTTGGCTACTTTGAAGAAGCGGGGATTGAAATTGAGTTGACAAACGCTGGAGGAGCTGACAAGGTCATGACTGCGGTTATCAGCGGAGAAGCTGATATAGGCCTATGCGGCCCGGAGCAATCAGTATATGTCTACAACCAGGGCAACACGAATTTTCCGGTGAATTTCGCCCAGCTCACAAAGAGGGATGGCTCCTTTATCATTGCAAGAGAGCCGCTTGAAGGCGAATTCGACCTGTCAATGTTCACTGGGAAGTTTATTATTGGAGGCCGCAAAGGCGGCATGCCGGTAATGACTTTGGAGTATGTCTTGAAACAAAATGGGTATGAAGTCGGCGCTGATGTTATTGTCGACACATCAATTGCATTTGATGCGATGAGCGGGGCGTTCATCTCAGGCATAGGTGATTTTGTCACTGCATTCGAGCCTGCAGCGGGAGCGCTTGAAGCGGCAGGCCATGGGTATATTTGGATCTCGCTTGGCGCGTTGAGCGGCGACGTCCCGTATACTTGCTTCAATGCCCGCAAATTGTTCATAAATGACAATAAAGAACTCGTTTCCAACTTTGTCGCTGCCATTGTCAAAGGCCAAGAATACGTGCAGACACACACAGGCCTCGAAGTGGCAGAAGCTATCCAAGAGCATTTCCCAGACACAAGTGTTGAAGCAATAGCCGTGATAGTTGACAAGTATAGATCCGTTGACGCATTTTCCCATGACCCCCTCTTGACCCAAGAGAGCTTTGAGCGTTTGCTTGATATTCTTGATTCAGCAGGCGAATTGACTGGCAGACCGCCCTATGGGGAACTTGTGACAACTGAATTTTTAGATTAAGAAGGAATTGGCATGAAGCCTTTAGTCACATTTCGCAATTTATCAAAAAAATACTTTACTATGACAGCAGAGACGCTAGCGATTGAAGGCTTCTCTTTAGAGATTTTCGAAGGCGAGTTTATTGCGCTTGTTGGCCCGAGCGGTTGTGGAAAATCTACAATCCTGACAATAATGGCTGGATTGATAGCTCCAAGCAGCGGGACCTGCGAGTTCGACCCTACCAGGACCATTACGAAAGGATATATGCTCCAAAGAGACCATCTCTTTGGCTGGCGCACCATCCTTAGCAATGCGCTTCTTGGGCTGGAAATCAAAAAAGAACACACAAGCGAAAACATTGAATACGTCAAAGAGCTGCTTTGCACTTACGGGCTTGGAGATTTTATGTACCACTACCCATACCAATTGTCAGGAGGCATGCGCCAAAGGGCAGCACTCATAAGGACATTGGCGCTTCGCCCTGATATTCTTTTGCTTGACGAGCCTTTTAGCGCGTTGGATTATCAAACTAGGATCAGTGTAGGCGACGACATTGCATCAATTATCCGCAAAGAAAAACGCACGGCAGTGCTCGTGACCCACGATTTGGGAGAAGCCATAAGCTACGCTGACCGTGTTGTAGTGCTTACTGCTAGGCCCGGCGCAGTAAAAAAGATATACAACATCGAGCTCGATTGTGTAGAGAAAACCAGGGTCGAGCGCCAAAACAGCCCCGGCTTTACAGAGTACTACAATAATATTTGGGAGGATCTCGATGTCCACGTTTGAGCACGGTTATTCCCAAGAGTATTTAGAGTATCTCCGCAACATAAAACGCAAGAAAAAGATTGTGCTTGTGTGGCAATGCTCACTGCTTGTAGGTTTCACATTGCTATGGCAGCTTGCTGCAAATAAAGGATGGATTGACACTTTTATTTTCAGCTCCCCCGTATTGATTTGCAAGACAATTGCCAACCTTTCGAAATCCAGCTCATTATTCCGCCACATATTTGTCACAGTGCTGGAGACAGTCGCCGGATTTGTTGTGGGCACCATTGTCGGGACATTGGTCTCGATTATGCTTTGGTGGTTTCCAACAGTGGCGAAGATTTTCGACCCATACCTAGTGATTTTGAATGCTCTTCCTAAAGTAGCTTTAGGGCCCTTGATCTTGGTATGGGTTGGGATGGGCATCAAAGCGATTCTTGTAATGACATTGGCTATCGCATTGATCTCCACCATAATAACCGTCTATGGGGGGTTTATACAGACTGATGAGGAAAAGACATTGCTTCTGCAGAGCTTCGGGGCGACAAAGACACAGCTCTTGTTCAAAGTGTTGCTTCCAGCAAGTTATGAGAACATTGTCAATGCCCTAAAGATAAACATCGGCCTTAGCTGGGTAGGCGTGATTATGGGCGAATTTTTGGTGAGCAAAGCTGGCATTGGGTACCTGATAATGTACGGCTCTCAAGTGTTTAACCTCAACTTGGTTATGAGCGCTGTAATAATGCTGGCAATTGCTGCGGCGCTAATGTACTTTGGCATTAGCGCGCTTGAAAAGATTATCGGTAAACGTTTCAGATCAAACTAAGGCATAGTAAAGTTTTAAAGGGCCAACTTCACCTCACTTGGGCGGGAACGGTCCTTTTTGCGTCAATACAGCATTTCGTCTGACTACTTATTTTGGTGCTACATTCCCTTTGTTCGACAATCTTGTTGATTCAGTGCTATGTATGATTTATAATAAATGTCAAAATATTTGATAACGGGACGGTAAAAATGGGAAATAAAAACCTACTATGCAATATCTGCGGCAGCTATGCTCAGTTTAGCCAAGCTTTGGAGTTCACTGGTGTCACATGCTGCTCACAGCAAATGCAAGAGCTTGAAGCAATTCTTGAATTCAATGAGAAGCATACCCCCCAAGTCTCAGTCAAGGGATCCCGAGTCACAGTCAGGGTCGGCGCAGTTGACCATCCCATGGAAGAAGACCATTCGATTATGTATATAGAGCTGGTCCAAAGCGACAAGGCGCAGCGAATATACTTGAACTTGCAGTGCCACCCTGTGGCTTCATTCATTTTGGACACTCTTATGCCTTTCGAGGTTTATGCATTCTGCAACATTCATGGCCTATACAAAACAAGCGCCGAAGTGCCCCCAAGGCGCTAAGGCGCAAAACCACAACAATAGATGGACAAGAAGCAACAATAAAGCTATTATAAAAATGCCGGCATGGCTTTTAATTGCCAGCATTTTTATGTATTTGCAGCCATATCCAATGGCAACAAACCGTTTTTTTTGTTCTTTGCATACAATACCATGTTTGTGGAATGAAATCTTTTCATGTGGCAAAAATGTACATGTTGATAAGTTCAATGTGCTATACAATGCGCCCAAAAGGATGGAATGTGGCAATGAAGCTCAGGAAAATGATGTCTATCACATGCTTGGCAATCATGATGCTGTCTGTTGTGGCTCTTTATAGCCTAGAGTATGAGTTCACAAACGAAAGCGCCAGCTTGGTGAATGGAATTAAAGCAATGCTTGCGCCAACAGCTGCAAGCCTGCATCTCGATATTATCGGTGTTGAGATACACACAACATTCCTCCATGGCGTCAATTCGCAGCTTACTGCCCACTTCATCGACCAAGGCAATGGCATTTACAATGGGTCAGCCCAATTCATGCGTGGAGTGAACCTTCGCTACAGGATCACCAATGTAGAATTCTACTCGCCCTCAACTGATACTTGGCACGCAATCGCAAAACCAGAACTGTTTGTTATGCATGTTGGCTGTTTTGCTATATTGGTAATTGGTTGCGTTGCCACGAAACTGGTCTGGCCTTAAGAGAATCCAATACTAATTGCGCCAAATATGGCAAACCATATAAAAGGAAAACCAATAATACAGCGCTTGCAAGAATCCAAAAACCAACCTGCATTAGCATGCGCTTCAAGGCCATATTAGAACAACCGCTAAAACTGGCCCAAAAGCCGAAATAACGGTTGTTCTTAAACTTCATATGGACTCTTTTGCAGGCTTTGCTGCTGAATAGTGTTTTGTTTAAATATTTGCGATCTGGCTCTGGCAAATTTTAACGCCATCGTGGATCGCTTGGATATTCAATGGCACAAAAGCTGCTTTTGAGCCTGTCATCGTCTCAACAAGAACCGCTTCCAACGTGGAAATGTCAATGATCGGGTGCCTGCCCAAGTATGCGCCAACCATAACCATGTTTGCCGCTTTTTCAAATCCCAAATTTGAAGCTACTTCGTTCGCATTGACATAAATAGCCTCGACATCAGTCCTGTTTGGTTTTAAATCCACCAAGGACGAGTTTATAAACAAATCCCCGCCAACTTCGACATCGCCCTCAAACTTGCCTAAGCTTGGGTTATTCATGATTATCACACTAGTGGCGGAATTGATAATCGGGGAAGAAATCGGCTCGCCTGAAAGCACCACGTGGCAATTTGCTGTGCCTCCGCGCATTTCAGGACCATAAGAGGGTAGCCAGCTGACATGCATGTTCTCATACATGCCTCCATAAGTCAACAGCTGCCCGATTGTCATTACGCCTTGGCCGCCAAAACCAGCAATAATAATTCTCTCATTCAACATGCTTTATACTCCCCAATTCCTCAAATTGCCCAAAGGATAGTACGGGATCATATTCTCTTTGAGCCATTTCAAAGCGTCAAGGGGCTCCATCCCCCAGTTTGTCGGGCAAGAGCTAAGCACTTCAACCATGGCAAATCCCTCGCCTGCCAATTGGGTCTCAAACGCCCTTTTTATTGCCCGTTTAGCCCTTCTTACATTGACAGGATTGTTTACTGCGACACGCTCAATAAATCTCGCGCCATCCAAAGTGGCAAGCATCTCGGACACTCTGATCGGGCTTCCCGAATGCTCTACAGTCCTGCCTGACTTGCTGGTGGTTGTCCTTTGGCCTATAAGGGTTGTCGGGGCCATCTGCCCGCCAGTCATTCCATAGATTGCATTGTTGACAAAAATCGTAGTTATTTTTTCGCCCCTGTGGGCTGCATGTATTATTTCATTTGTTCCTATTGACGCAAGGTCTCCATCGCCCTGGTATGTAAATACCACTTTGTCGGGCAAGACCCTCTTTATGCCTGTAGCAACTGCCGGCGCCCTCCCATGGGCAGATTGTTGCATATCACAATTAAAATAGTTATATGCCATGACGCCGCAACCAACAGGCGCGACACCTATTGCTTCCCCCAACACGCCAAGCTCCACAAGGCATTCTCCCACAAGCTTATGCACTAGGCCATGTGTGCAGCCAGGGCAGTAATGGGTTGAGGTTTTGGTCAAACCATTAGTGCGCTCATATATTATGCTCATACGCTTTTCCCTTCCGCGATTTTGATGAGCTGCTCCGCGATTTCATCTGGTGTGGGCACCATTCCCCCAGACCTGCCGTAAAAGTGGATTGGCCAACGCCCTTTAGATCCGATTTTAACATCGTCAAGCATTTGGCCCATGCTCATTTCTGCGCACAGGATGCCTTTTGCTTTCGGGTTGATTTTATCAAAAGCTCCATACGGGAATGGCCATAAGGAAACCGGCCGCAACATTCCAACCTTGACACCGCTGCTAGCAGCTATTTTAATTGAGCTTCTGGCAATTCGGGATGTCATGCCATATGCCGCACATACCACATCGCAATCCTCTAGACTGTCGGCTTCATACCTTGTTTCGTTTGCCTCGATTAATTTATAAACATTGTCAAGCTTGATATTGTGCTCTTCAAGTTTTAGAGGATCAAGGTATAGGGTATTGATAATGTTGGGAGCCCTCTGGCCTTTTGTGCCTGTGGTTGTCCAATCTTTTTCGGCGGATTGGGAGACAAATCCTTCAGGGATTTCTACGGGCTCCATCATCTGGCCGATCATTCCGTCTCCAGCGATGAAAACTGGGACTCTATACTTTTCACTGATATCGAATGCTTCCAAAGTAATGTCTACTGCTTCTTGCAGGTTTGCCGGGGCATACACAATAAGCCTGTAGTCGCCATTGCCACCGCCGCGTGTGGCTTGGAAGTAGTCTGACTGGGCAGGCTGTATACCGCCAAGGCCAGGCCCTCCCCTGCTTATATTGACAATCACACATGGCAGCTGGGCTGCGCATATGTAGGAAATACCCTCTTGCTTCAATGCAATCCCGGGGCTAGAGGAGGAAGTCATTGCCCTCGCTCCGCTAGCAGCTGCTCCATATACCATATTTATAGCGCCAATCTCGCTCTCGGCTTGCAGGAAAACACCGCCTACTTCCCCGAGCCTCACTGACATATATTCAGGCAGCTCGTTTTGGGGGGTTATGGGATATCCGAAGAAATATCTGCATCCTCCCCTGATGGCTGCTTCTGCAATGGCTTCATTGCCTTTCATTAATAACTTTGCCATCTCGCCTCCACACTTGCTATTTATCGAACCTTTCGACTCTGATCGCTGAATCAGGGCACATCACTGCGCAATTTGCGCATGCATTGCACTTGCTTTCGTCAATTATAATTGCTGGATGGTATCCCTTGCTGGTGACACGCTCCATGTCGAGGGTTATAATTTTTGCAGTGCAAACATCCGTACACAGTGAGCAGCCTTTGCAATAATCTTCTTCAAAATATACAGTACCTCTTGCTGCCGCCATATGCTGTTCCTTTCAATGAATAATATGTTAGCTTCTAAAGCCAATCCGGCCTTAGCATCAAGTCAATCTCAAATAAATCCTCTAATATAGGTAACTTTTCAAGTATAGGCCGATTTATGCCCAAATTCAAGGAGCGCAGGCAAACATTGAAAACAAGAGGGATTGAAAGCGCATGTCCTACTTCAACGCATAGTTCCCTTCCCTTTAGCATATCCTCAACTGTTGTCTCCCGCAGCATATGGGTGTTGTTGACTAATCCGTTGATTTTTAAACAGCTTGTCTCTTCTATCTGGCCGATCAAACGGACAACTTGGCCAGCTTCCATTGTAAGCGGCCGGTTGGCGTTCACAACCATGTACATATCGTAACTGTCCCGTTCCTTGATCAAGTTTGCATACCGGCCAAGGACCCTTGCCCCGCTGGGGTCCCCTCCAACATCAAAGACAATGTTCTCTTTGGTTTTGCTGACCAGCCCATATATGCTTGAGGGCAGCGCAGGCAAATCGATTGAATATTGCGCTTGCCCAAAACTGTCCGCAATTAGTTTTACCCCAGCCCTTTCAAGGGGCCCGTACAGTTCCCTGCTGCGAAAATAAGGATTTATTATATCCATATCTACAAGATATGTAGCCTCGGTTTTCGCCAGGATCATTGCATAGTTCAAGCTAAACTCAGTTTTGCCGCTTCCAAAGTGGCCTGTAATTATTTTCAAATTGCTCATCATTGCCGCCTTTGCATATAGACCATTATAATCGATTCCAATTAAATTATTGCCTTCATCTTTTAGAAAATGAAAATGATTTTCATATGCATTTGGGAGGCGATTTGCTTGAAACGGGCACCTCAAAACAACCCTATGCTTCCTGGCTGTTTTGCATAGCGCTAATTTCAATTGCTCTTATTCGCATTGCCAATCCCCGCCAGGCTTTGTACTAGGCTAAAACCGCTTTTTTTACATCCCGTCATAAAGCCATCATGCAGATCGCCAGCAATTCCGAGGCAGCCGGAAATTTTTAAATTCATGGCAAAGCCAACGGTTTTATAAAACAGTAATCTAATACCAATAATGTCGAGATATCGAAGAGAACCAGATTTGGCTCAATAGCACGTTCGATGCATCATCCAGGTTGCCCAGCAAGTACGGCTGTTTTATTTGGCAAGACCGGCAAAGATGCAAAAACTAGCGGCATGACACCTGGCGAAAGATGTCAAAATAAAGATGCCTTGGCTAGAACCAACAAGCTGGCTGGCAAGCGGATTCTTGCACACAAACTCAGGGTAGTTCGCAAATCCGCTATAAAGACACTGATAACATATTTAAGTGGTAGCCGTAGGTATTATTCAGGCAAACTTTCGCTTTGCGAATAATGGCAACAAAAGTTACGTGGTTGAGCAGCCTTTGTGAACTATGCTTTTTCTATCGGCGGCAGCAATTCGTTTGCGCCCCAATAAATAAGTCGATGTTGATTGGCCCATCACATTCACGTAGTCCCCGCGAGGCCTCGTTGCCATTTTAGCGGCATTGTCTGCATCGTCAAGATGAGAGAACAAGCGCGGCCCGTCACCGAGCTGCGTGAAAGAAATGCGGCTACTGATGCTGGTGTCCTAGGCAATTTTTTAAGGTCATCTACTATTGCGCTGCCGCCTTCTCTCGAAAGGCCGGTGCCGTGGATATCCTGGGTTTCCATGAAATTTGGCGTTTCTGTCGCGCCGACAACATTAGCTGCAGCCTCTACTCCATAAGGCTTAAGCTCATCCCAAAGCCCCTCTGCCATCACGAGCTCGTACCCTTTAGGCTGCGCCGTAGGTTATCCAGTATGGGATCCCGCCCAGCCCATCCATTGAGGAGGCTATATAGATTCCTCCCCGCTTTTTTTCTGCCATATTGCGCGCAAGATACCACGTGAGCTCAGTTGATGTTCTGCAGTTCCCAACAATATTAGCCAGATGGTCTTCGACTTTTATCCGGATGAATTCCCCGCTTGGCTCTGTAGCGGCGTTCTAGATATAAAATCCTACATCCAGATCCGACACCGCCTCATAGATATGCTTGGCACAGTCCGCATCAGAAATATCAGAAACAATCACTTTCGTCTCAACACCATACTTATCCTTCAGGCTGCCTGCTACTTCGTTAAGCTTTCCAAGGCGCCTTGCAACAATGGCGACGTTCATTTGCCGCTTTGCGCATTCCTCAGCGAAGCAAGCCCCAAGCCCTGCTGAAGCGCCGGCAATCAACGCCCTAGATCCGTATTTTTTAGTGAAATCTATACTATCAGCCATATCAAACCACCCTCCATTTAGATATGTTGTAGATAAATTAAACCAGAAACTAGGATATGCTCAAGAAAACAATCCGGCAAAGCATTTAGCTAAGCAAGGTGAATTGCGCAACTAATTGAAGCAAAGCCGCCAAATAATTGCGCATGCCGGGCACACAAAAACAAAAAAGCCGTAACAACAGCTTTTTTATGCGATTTTTACGGTTACGTTTTTTTCCAATCTATGGACTATTTCATGCGTTTGCCAATGCCCTATGCTGTTTTGATGTGCGCGTATCGCCCTAGCGCCCGCTTACCAAGCCAAATCAAGAATATCCATGATCTCTGTTTCTGCAAGCTCAATGGGGTTGCCTTCTTGGCGGGTTGCAGACGCTATCTTGTAAAAATCAGCTTTCTGCACACCCAATGCCTCCAATGAAGGAATCTGGTGGTCGTCGCGCATACTTAAAAGAGTTTCGCTTGCTGCACGAAGAAGGACATGGTGTTTTTCAAAAGCATAATCCATGCCAGACATGGCGGATCCGAACATTGAATATTTTGCTGTGGCTTCCCCTTGGGCGTCAAACATCTGGACTTTTCTCATGTTGACCAATGTGGCAGGGTAAAGCAAAGTGGCCATCAGTTTTGCATGCGGGATGTCGTATATTCCGCTTATGGCGAAAGCCAAATTTTGGTGGATTGTGGTAGCTGAATTGGATGAGGCGATGCCTGCCATCAAACTGGCATATGCCAGTTGCTCGAAGGTCTCTTTTTTCATCTCAGTGCCAGAAAGCATGCCCATAAGGATAGTTTGGAGCATTGACAAGCCTTCAAGCATCAGCGAGTCTGTGAATATATTGGAGCCTTTAGACACAAAAGCCTCCAACATTGACGAAAAGCTGTCAATGATATTAAACAAGAAGTCTTCCTGGGTTAGGGTAATTGTCAATGAAGGGTCAATAAGGGCGACCTTGGGCATAAGCGAATACTCCTTCAAATACCCTTTGTATCCAGCCTCCCCCCTATGGACAAGGGCGGCAGTGTTTGTAGCTTCGCTGCCTGTGCAGACATTAGAGGGCATTGCGATAATCGGAACTTGCGCTGGCTTGAGCATCTTGCCCGGGCCAGAGGCTTGCCCATAGTCAAGGTAGTTTGCAGTATCATCATCCTGGGCGCACATAGCCGCTACGGCTTTAGTCGCATCGAGGACACTTCCCCCGCCAATACCGACGAACACATCAAAATCGCTGCCTCGATACTTCCCAGCCAATGCGTCAATTAATTCCACAGATGGCTCGCTTGTGATCTCTTCACGCTCGAAATCAATGTCCTCGCTTTTAAGGGCATCAAAAATGTTGTTTTCGGTTCCTGATTCAGCAAGTGAATGGGATCCAACGAAAAGCAAAGCGCGTTTTCCGAAATTGTTAACGTGTTTTGGCAGGTATGTAGCTGCTCCCCAACCGAAATCGATTTTTGGCGGAAAGTTAAGGCTAAAGTTAATCATTTTATCCCCCACTTATGTTTGAATTTATTATACATCAAAAAAATGTTGTGGACAAACATAATTATTATCTGCAAAGTCGTGAATTATATAATAAGAATGAGAATTAAAGGAAACACGACGGTTCTTTCTAGCTCCAAATATTTTATGCGTCTTGGATATTTATGCTACTCTTTGCTCTGTTGCCACCTGCCGCAAAATGCAGCATGCCTCATTTTCGGCACTCTGGAAGCTCTTGCCTCTTCACAGGGCAACAACTGGCGTGTATAATAAAAAAAACCCCTAAAGAGGAAACATATGTTATACACATCCACTAGAGATACCAGTATCGGGCTTTCCGCAGCTGAATGCATGTTGAAAGGTCTGAGTGATGATGGCGGCCTCTTTGTCTGCCAAAACCTGGAAGACATTTCTTTTGACGCAAATAGCTTTATCGGCAAATCCTACCAATACATATCTGCAGCTATTTTGGGGGCATTCTTTACTGGCTTTAGCCAAGAAGAAATTCAAAATTGTGTCGACCAAGCGTACAACTTGTCTAACTTCGACACAGAATTGATCTTTCCAACCAAGGCTATTGACAAAGGCTTGAGTGTGCTCGAGCTTTATAGCGGCCCAACTTTAGCTTTTAAAGACGCTGCCCTTACAATATTCCCAAGGCTCTTTGAGCTGGCTAAGAAAAAATGCGGCGAAAATGACACTACATGTGTGCTCACAGCAACTTCTGGAGACACTGGGGCAGCGGCAATGGACGGCTTCGGCAAAGTCCCTAGTACCGCCGCTGTAACATTCTACCCGTATCAAGGGGTTTCTGAATTGCAGCTTGGCCAAATGCTGGCCCAAACAGATGCCAAAACACGCGCAATTGCAGTAGAGGGAAACTTCGATGATACGCAAACTGCAGTAAAAAAGATATTTTCAAATGCGGGTTTCAACAGGGAAATAAGGGAAATCGGGCATTTTCTGACAAGCGCCAACTCAATCAACATTGGCAGGCTTGTGCCCCAAATCGCTTATTATTACCACTCTTATGCAACACTTGTGTCGCAGTCCCGCATAAAAGAGGGGCAGAAAGTAAACTTTGTTGTGCCCACTGGAAACTTCGGGGACATATTGGCAGGGTATTATGCCAAGAAAACTGGGCTTCCTGTTGGCAAACTGCTGTGTGCATCCAATGACAACAAAGTGCTTACAGACTTTTTCTTGACCGGTGTTTATGATAAAAACCGGCCATTTTATAAAACTATATCCCCTTCCATGGACATTTTAGTATCAAGCAACTTGGAGCGGCTAATATTTGAAGCTTTGGGCAAAGATGGCTCCGCAACGAAAGAGTTGATGGATTGCTTGTCGGCAACCGGAGTGTTTTCTCTTTCTGCAGAGCTCGGCGAGCTTGCTGGATTCGAAGCAGGGTATGCCAGCGGAGAGGACACAAAAACCCAAATCAAGGAAGCCTGGGAGAAATACAACTACCTGGTCGACCCCCACACTGCGTGCGGATTTAAAGTTTACTGCGACTACATTGCGGATTCGGGTGATGATGCCTACTCGGTTCTATTGGCGACTGCCAGCCCTTTCAAGTTTGCTACTGATGTATACGAGGCAGCCTTCGGCACACTTGGGCAAAAGACCCGAGACTCCAGCTATATCTATGCCTTGTCAGAGGCTGCCGGTTTGCCGGTTCCAAAGAAAATTGAACAAACATTGGCTATAGCCAAGAAAGAGGAAATCGTTGTCAAACCTTCTGAAATGGAAGACATTGTAAAACGAATCTTGATAGGTGAGATCAAATAGCTTATGTATAAAATTACTTCAAAAGCAACATCAGCCAATATTGGCGCAGGGTTCGATTGCCTTGGCATCTGTTATGAGACAGCCAATGTGTTTACGTTCTCTTTTTATGATGCGAAAAAATTGGAGCTGGTAATTAACGGCTCAAAAGACCAAGAAAAAAACAAGGCTAACCTGGTTGCAAAATCATTTTACACTGCTTGTAACATTACCGGGCGCAAACCGCCCAATGGTGTCGATATAAACATTGACACCTATGTGCCTATGTCCAGGGGCCTGGGAAGCTCAGCTACTTGTATCAGCGCTGGGGTAGTCTGCGCATTCTTGCTGGCGGGAGGCAGGTTCTCCCTCCAAGAAATCTTTGATATATCAGCAAAAATCGAGGGGCATCCCGACAACGTCTCTGCAAACATATTTGGCGGGGGCACCCTCTCATATTTGGACAACAAAGGCAAATATAAGCATGTAGGCTTTAGTGTCCACGATAAGTTTAATTTCGTGGCAATGGTGCCGCCGTTCAAGCTTCCAACCCAGTTGTCGAGGGCGTGTTTGCCAAACAACTATTCGAAAGAAGACACTGTATTCAATATTTCACGGGCTGCCCTTTGCATGAGTGCGCTCCAAAGCGGTGATGCCGGCGTTCTAGCTGACGCTCTTGAAGACAAGATACACCAGCCATATAGGTCTAAACTAATTGAGGGATACGAAGACGCTTCGAAAGCAGCGATGCGCTCAGGCGCAATTGGCACTTTTCTTAGCGGCGCAGGCCCCACTATTGTAGCTGTATTCCATAACAAGCTCCCGCTTGGAAAGCTTGAAACTGAACTAGCCAAAGAATGCCCCAGTTGGGAAGTAATGCCTTTGGAAATCAGCTCTAACGGCCTCTTATGGCAACAAACCGCAAAGGCATAAAATCGCATACTTGCTGGGCGAGCAAGAATTAGCTGCCCTTTTTTTGGGATGCGCTAATTTCTTTTTGCGCCAACAGGAAATGGCTCGGGAGGGCATACCGCCTTTGAGGAAAAAGTTGTGCTTGTATTCTGAAACGGCGGTACGCTCCTAGAACCGCTCCATCATGGAAGTCCGCAGAAGGATTTCAGCTTCCACATTTGGCTTCTTGGACAGATCGCAGCCGAGCGCCTTAGGCTATGTCGATGTTTTCATGTGAGCGCCTCCATACAGCCTCTGAGCGGTTTCGCCACGCTAAACTTCTCGACCATTTTCATAAACGTGTTTAGGTTCTTGTTGGGCGGTCGTGACTGTACCGCCGTTTTTTGTTAAAATTGATTGAAGCACCGGCAAGCCGCCACTTCCATTTGCTTTCATGCTATTGTTGCAGCCGGTACTTGAATAGGGCTTTCCGGCGCAAGCCACTCCTTTATCCCAGTGAAGCGAACTGCACGTCTTTATCGCTGCAACCATAGCGAAGCCTGGGGGTTTGCCAAAGCCGCTCGTCAAATACGGCAATTATTTCGGTGCCCAGGCGAGTTCGGAAATGGCATTTTTGATCAACTCACCGCGAGCCTTTTGTTTGCGATGGTTTCTATAGCCTCGACGAGCCTTTGCCTTGTCGAATCGATCCACTAAACCGCCATTTCGTTCTTGGCACTCGATCTTGTCGAGGAGACAGGCGCATTTGCTATTGTATCAGTTCCGCAACCGCCGCCAGCCCACTCTGCGCGTTTGTCCTCGGCGCCTTCCAATGGTAACGCAGAATAGAAAACAGGGGACAAAAAACCATCAAAAAGTGGAGGAAGCCACTGGGCAATGAGATGGCAAAGCCAAGGAGGTAACCTATGAGCAAGTTTGCCGTCATTGACACTGAAACAACATGGGGTGACGCAGTGATGTCAATAGGCATCGTAGTCGCCGACTCGGAGACATTCAAGTTGGTGGACAAACGCTATTACATACTCACCCCTTTCAAAAACCACGGAGGAATGTATACCTACGCCTTATATGCCAACGGCATCGTGCCGGATCTTGAATGTTCGCGGGAGAAAGCAATGATGGAATTGGCGCGCTTTCTCTCCTCCTACAAGGTCAAGACAATGTTTGCATATAACGCATCCTTTGATTACAGGCACTTGCCGGAACTCTCCCGCTTCGCATGGCACGACATCATGAAAGTGGCGGCGTACAGGCAGCACAATCCAAAAATACCGAACTACGCCGACTGCTACCGCACGGGCAGGTTGAAACGGGGCTACGGCGTAGAGAGTGTCTATCGAATGCTCAGCGAGGACTTGGTGTACTGCGAAATGCATAACGCCCTGACCGACGCAATAGACGAATTGGAAATCATGCGGCTGCTCAACCATGAACTCAGCAAGTACGAATTGGCGAGAATTGGATAAAGAAATGGATATTATATTAACGGGAGTTTAGCACAAGAGCAGCGCCCACGTTTTATCACTAGCAAAAACTAATATCGTTGACAAGCGACAAGCAAACCGAATTTTCCCTTTAAACCGCAAAGGGAAAGCCGATGATGTTCTATTTCAGCACACACTTGCAAAAATGCAAACAACTAGCCCAGTTTCTCTATGTCATGTTGCCTAGGCGCTATAATTAGGCAAGCCAAGACGGATTGGCGAAGATATCTTGGAGTTTGGAGGAGCTATGATGAAAATAGCTAAAAATTTGACAGAGCTGATTGGCAACACCCCAATGGTTGAATTGGGCGCGTTTGGGGCGACAAGAGGCGCCAAAGGCAAAATAATCGGCAAGCTGGAGTATTTCAACCCCCTTGGCAGTGTTAAGGACAGGGTGGCTTATTACATGGTTTTGGATGCTGAGCAAAAAGGCCTGATAAACAAAGATACACATATCATAGAGCCCACCAGTGGAAGCACAGGCATCGGCCTCGCCTTTGTGGCTGCAGTCAGGGGCTACAAAGTGACCCTCGTCATGCCTGAGACAATGAGCATAGAAAGAAGGCAGCTATTGGCGGCTCTTGGGGCAGACATTGTTTTGACGCCAGGCAGCGGGGGCATGGCAGCTTCTATCGAAACGGCCAATGACCTCGCCGCTAAAGACAAAAATGCTTTTATCCCCCAACAATTTGAGAACCCGGCAAACCCTAGGGCACATTACGAGACAACAGCTGTTGAGATCCTGCGCGACACAGAAGGCGAAATAGGGGCATTTATCGCTGGCGCCGGCACCGGGGGAACCATCACAGGGGTTGGCAAGCTGCTTAGGGAAAAACTGCCTACGGCAAAAATCATCGCTGTCGAGCCGAGCGCGTCCCCAGTGTTGTCTGGCGGAGAAGCCGGTGCGCACAACCTCCAAGGCATCGGAGCTGGTTTTATTCCAAGTGTCCTGGTTGCATCCGTTATCGATGAAATCATCCTTGTCAGCGATGAGGAAGCCTATGAGGCGTGCCGGCAAGCAGCAAAACTTGAAGGGCTCCTTGTAGGCATCAGCTCAGGCGCTGCGCTCCACGCAGCTGCTCTAGTGGCAGCAAAAGACGAGTTTGAAGGAAAAAACATTATCGTGCTGCTTCCGGACTCGGGAGAGCGCTATTTGTCTGCAGGAGTATTCTAGAATAATTTGGAGGGAAAAGTGATTTATAACTTTGACAAAAGCATCAACCGGAAAGGAACCAATTCATCGAAACACGACACTTATGCCCAACACGGGGTTCCAGAGGATGCGATACCTCTTTGGGTGGCAGACATGGATTTTGCCTCTCCAATCGAAGTTGCCAAGAGGCTGGGTGAAATAGCCTCATTTGGGGTTTTCGGCTACACATCCTACCCTGACTCATATTTCGAAGCCGTGTCAAACTGGTTTTCCACAAACTTTGGTTTCAAGATTGACCAGGCTTGGATCAAGCCAGCACCAGGCGTTATGGCAATTGTCGCAAACGCCATCAGGGCGTTCACAGATGCAGGCGATGGTGTGCTCATTCAAAGGCCTTCATACCACCCCTTCCCGAGGGCTGTTGAGCTTAATGGGAGGAATCTTGTGAACAGCCCGCTGGTTTTTGACCAAGGCCGGTATAATATCGATTTTGACGATTTTGAAAAAAAAGTCGTTGAGGAAAATGTAAAACTGTTTTTGCTTTGCAGCCCCCACAACCCTGTGGGCAGGGTTTGGACAAAAAAAGAGCTTGAGGCTCTCTGTGGCATCTGCCTCAAACACAAAGTAGTCGTTGTTGCAGACGAGATCCACTGCGATTTTGTATTTGGGCAAAATACACATACGATGTACCAGTCTATTGGCAAAGAAGCATTGGACAACTCAATTTGCGCAGTGTCCGCCAGCAAGACATTCAACTTGGCAGGGCTTTCATCGGCGACAGCAATCGTGCCGAACCCTGCGCTAAGGGAAGCATATGAAAAAGCTGCAGCAGTGTCCTTTTCTGGAGGCGCTAACATGATGGGTGTTGCTGCAAGCGAAGCTGCATACAAATATGGAAAGGATTGGCTTAGCCAGCTCAATACATATTTGCATGGCAATATCTTGTATGTAAAAGAATTCTTGGAAAATAACTTGGACCAAATCGGGTTAATTGAGCATCAAGGCACATACCTGCTGTGGCTGGACTTCCATAAAACAGGCTTTTCCCATAGCGAGATCGAAAGCTTGGTTCTGGACAAAGCCAAGTTGTGGCTTAACTCCGGGACAGTGTTCGGCCAAGAAGGCTCCGGTTTTATGAGGATGAACATAGCCTCTCCGAGGGATACGATCGCCACTGCTATGGAGCGCCTGAAAACAGCCTTTAGCTAGCTTACCGGTTTGGAATGTTGTACGCGCGCTCTGCAAGCAACTCTTGTATCGCGTCTTTTGCTGATTTGATTGAGGCTTGGTTGGCTATAACACAAGAAAGCTTTCTATTCGGGAATGAGTACGTCCTATGCGAGCCCACAGTGCCTGTTATGGATATGCCCTCAATAGACCAAAGCGTCGAACTAGACAAAGTCAGCTTGGAAAGCTGCATTGCTTGGGCAAAAGAGACATTCGTCTCAGTAGTATTGGCTGCGACCTTGAAGATGCCTGAGAAGTTCGCCAAGCCATATGGGGACACCAATCTCTTGATAACCCCAAGCATAAAAGCTTGCTGGTTTTTGACCCTAGAAAAATCGCCTGACGGGAGGCTTTTGCGCTCCCTCACAAAAGCCAGGGCTGCCCTTCCGTCAAGATGGTTTGAGCCCTTTTCGAAACGGTAATTTGTGTACTTGTTCAAGGAATGCACGCTTGAGAATGCGTACTCTGACACCACATCGACTCCACCCAAAGCATCGACTATCTCGACAACAGAATTGAAGCCGAATTGGGCATAGTAATCAATCTTTATGCCAAAAAAGTCTTCCAACGTCTCGATCGAGCAATTTACACCATACAATCCGGCATGGGTCAATTTGTCCACCTTGTCCTCATCCCCCCAAAGCGGCACCAATGTGTCCCTTGGAATGCCGGTCAACAACACTTTGCGCTCTTGCGGGTTGATTGTGGCTATCATATTCACGTCGCTCAAGACTCCACTGGCGTCAACTCCGGAAATAAAGATGTTAAACGGCTTTTGGGAAATATCATCTTCGTTTGGCGGCAAAACGGCAAAAAAATCCATATTGGGGGACTCTATTTCCTTGGACCATAACACCCGGCAGCCATCGGCGAAGCCGCTAACCTCCTCGGAAAATACACTTGCCATCCCTGCGTTCAAAAGCATGGTTTCGCAGATGCCGGCATGAAACCCGTCAATTAGCGCGAATGGGTCGTTGAATGGGCGAGGCTCAAACCATACAGTGGGATACTCTTCCTTTAGCGCCGCCAAACCGGCTTCAAAATCTGTCTGGCCAAAATCTGTAAACCCATATGTGACCACGTGCTTGTTGTTTAAAATATCCCAATCCGCATTTTTCGAATACAGGTACACGGGCTCTGTAGATTCTTTGCTGACTGCCAATACATCATCCCAAGATGCTGCTACTGTGCTGAAAGTGGCAATGCTGTAGACAAAAATGCCTGTTATGGCTATGCTGGCAAAGCAGCTTGCCGCCAAGATTTTTCTTGGCAGCACAACCCGTAGCGCAGAATAGTGGAATGTCCACAGCAGCCCGAAGAAAGAAGCCATCATTGCCAAAGCCCTCTCTGGGATTGCCCCATTTTTATAAAAATGGAATAGCGCATAGATGCCTGCCACTGCTTCTACAGAGAGCATAGCGAACGCCGTTACGGCAACCTTGTTATCAAATGGTTCTGTCTTATGGCGCATATTGCTGCCCGCCTTGCATATTTATCATTTTTTATTACATTATACTTCTTTTTTTGCGCAATACGATTATTTAAATCTCCACTTGGAAAGGTTCAACTCATCCAGCACGCTAAACCCCGCAAGCTGTAGCACAGAATTTTCCAAGATGGCTGCTGCCGGGACTTTTGACAAGTCAAACATCACCGACTCCACTGGCGCCGGGCTATCAACATAATTAAATGGCATCACTTTCCCTTCAAAGCCGGCAAGCTCCACAAATGCCGCGTTTGTGTATTTAAAGGCGTTAAGCATGTCTGCTGCAGCCCCTGGCGCATATGGCCTTTTTGCCAAAATGAGCAAGTAGCCTTTTGCAGGCAGGCTTGCCGCCTGCCCCCTGCCAACAAGCTCAATCCCGGCAAGGGTTTGCCCCTTTAAAAAATCATTATCTAACTCGGCAGACCCTGATTCAAGGGCATACACTTTTTTTTCTTCAAAAGGGTTAGCAAAGCGTATCGACTCAAACACATACCCCAACCTGTCGAAAACAGTCATGGAGCCCATCACTTCCCTTATGCCTTCGAGCTGGCGAGAGACCACCCCGGATTTAGTGAGCGATGTTGCCGCCAGCGCAGCCTCACCAGGGGTTTGGGCGATAAATATCCTTGGAAATTTGGCTTCGACTGACATTGCGTAATTGGAGATGATCAAAGACCCCAAGGCTTGGATCTCGTAGACCCGCATAGCGCACATTGTCGGGGAATCCTTGATAGTATTCAAATTGATGGCGAAATCAAAAAGCTTATGCACTTTTTGCAAGCTCTTATGCTCAATCGCAGGTATCAAGTATTTAGTGTATTCTTCGGGGAAAGCATACTCTTCCCTATCGGAGTTGCGGTCTGCGACGATCAGGTTCAAATGGGCGATCTGGGTGATCCCGTCAAAAATCGCCCTTGTGTCATCACACCTCTCCTTGTAGCTGCCCATCCAAGAGCCGGCGAAAAAGGCGCTGTAGGCATCATACTCGCTTGCAAGCAGAAACTTGTTTAAAAGGCCTATAGGGTTGTGTATCGTAGGGTTGATCCCATATTCAAGCGTAAATGCGTTGTTATGGCCCAAATCGGCTTTATACCGGGATACCATGTCTGAATCTGAAGTAAACACATAATCGCAGCTTTTTGCTACTTCTAAAAAATGGCTGTAGTGCAGCGGGTCTTCAATTGTTTGGAAAACAGTGGCAATCCCTTTGCCTTTCGCATATTTGATCGCGCTAATCGCACGCTTTAAGCCTTCCTCATTGGCGTATCCTTCCTCGCCTATCCCCCTCCACAAGCTCACAAACAATAGCATTTCAAAATCCCCGCTATCGATAGCCTCCTTGAATGAGTTTGATGGCACATATGAAAAATCAGCTGAGTCGAAGTAGTAGTTGAACATGTACTCGTCTGTGATAATGCCGATCTTTGCAGCTGCAGGCTCGTAATAGCCACAGCCATTGCTGTCAGGCAGCTGTTCCAACAGCTTGGGCAAATCATCGAAAAAGGCGTAATTGCGGCTATAAAGCTTGTACTTTTTTACTTTCGGGCTATCTTCCAAGGCCAATGGCGCCACAACTGGCCCCTGCCCTATGTCCTGGTTTGCGTTTTTCTTCTCCCGGGCTTTGTCCCTAACCTTTTTTAGCCATCTGTATATTTTTACACTCGGCAGCCTGGAAAGCCCGCGAAGCTCCAGCTTTGCTTGGTACATAGACCGGTTCATCTCCTCAAAACGCTTCTGGGCATCTGCAAGGCGCAAATGCGCCAAGGCAAGCTGGTCTTGCATCCTCGCCCGTTCGAGGGAAGTATCAATGACATTCATCAAATCAGCGCATGCGCCCTCTTTCGCCCCTGCCTGGGCACGCAGACACAAGACGCCGCCTTCATTCAGCATCTTGGTAATTGCCATGTGTTTTTCAATAGAAGCAACAAAACTCTGGATGTACTCAAGCTCTTCCTGGCTGGAATCCGACCCGATTTCAGACTTTATAATAAAAACCGCGTTGGCGCCTCCAGCCAAGAGTTGCTTGGCTTTCGCAGCGTACAACGCGCCTGCCCCCCTTCGCGCAAGAAACTCGGTGACTATGACCAGGGCGAATGGTTCGCTGCCATAGCTGCTGGCTAGCTCATCACAAAAAACCGCTCTGCTGCCGCAAAAACCGGCAAGGGCGCTTGCAGCGTTTTTGGCGCGGGAATAGTCGCTCGAGGCAGCATGGACTTGGCAGCCGTTGGAAGCAAGGCAAGCAGCCAACTCCGGGCTTGCCGCCCCGATGTCGGCAGCCAGCACAGGGTTATGCCCATCAAGGGCAAAACGGGCGATTTTTTCCACCAAACGCGCATCGAAGGACATTATTGTAAAAAAGTCCTTTCAATAATGTCCGCAATCCGCAAGCTAGCCTTCCCATCCCCATAAGGGTTCGACGCTTTCGACATTGCGCTGTATATGCCCTCATTGTCCAACAGCTCTAAAAACGCGGCTCTCACCTGGTCTTTTTTAGTTCCAGCCAGCTTGAGAGTGCCTGCTGCTATTCCCTCCGGCCGTTCTGTTGCGTCCCTTAAAACCAACACAGGAACCCCAAGTGAAGGCGCCTCCTCCTGGATGCCCCCGGAGTCGGTAAGCACAAGATAGGAGCGGGAAAGGAAGTTGTGGAAATCAAACACATCCAAAGGCTCCACAAGTTTTATCCGGCTATGGCCTGACAGGATCCTTTCTGCAGGACCGGCAACCATCGGGTTAAGGTGCACTGGGTAGACGAGTTTGACATTAGGCTTCTCTTCCACGACACTCCTTATGGCTTCAAAGATGCCTTCATGCCTGTTTCCCAAGTTCTCCCTCCTATGGGCGGTGAGCATTACTAGCCTTGAGCCCTCTGCCCAATCCAAAAGCTCGTGGCTATAGCTCTTGGAGACTGTAGTTTTAAGGGCGTCTATTACTGTGTTTCCTGTGACATGGATTGAGCTGGCATCTATGTTTTCTTTTAGCAGGTTGTTCCTTGCAGCTTCGGTGGGGGCAAAGTGGACCTTGGACACCACTGACACTGCCCGCCTGTTGAACTCTTCGGGGAACGGGGCTGACAAGTCCCATGTGCGCAAACCTGCTTCGACATGCCCGACAGGGATGCCGTTATAAAATGCGGCAAGGGCGCTGGCAAATGTTGTTGCCGTGTCTCCATGGACAAGAACAAGGCGGGGCGCATGCTCCTCAAAGAGCTTAGAGTAGGCTTCAAGGGCTTTGCTTGTCAGGCTTGTTAAATTTTGCCCCGGCTGCATCAGCTCCAAGTCAAAATCAGCCCTTACGCCAAACCGCTCCATCGGCCCGTAAAGCATGTCTCTATGCTGGCCGGAAACAGCAATCTTCACTTCAAAAGAAGGGCGGCTCTTCAGCTCCAGCGCCAGAGGGCACATTTTAATGGCCTCAGGCCTAGTGCCAAAGGCCAACATTACTTTCATCTTCTCATTGGGCATCGCAATACCAACCTTTCTTTTTAATCCTGCATCATAAAGGACTCGTATGCGCTTATGACTTCCCCGCTCAGCCCAAAATCGACTTGCCTGCCTTTGCTTATCCACAAAACCCGGTTGCACATTTGTTTTAAGACATCCTGGGAATGCGAAACAATCACAACGCTGCGCTTCTTGTCAGCTACCAGCTCCATGAGCTTGTCCCTGCTCTTCACTTGGAAGCGCATATCGCCAACGCTCAAGACTTCGTCAATAAGCAGCACATCGGTTGTAAGTATCGCGTTTATTGCAAACGAGAGTTTCGAGTACATGCCGCTAGAGTAGGCCTTGACAGGTTTGTCGATAAAATCCTCAAGCTCTGAAAACTCGATTATCTCGGAAGTCTTTTCGGCAATCTCTTTTTTTGAAAAACCCATCGCCAATCCAGAAAGCAGGATGTTTTCCATGCCGGTAAGCCTTGATTGGAAACCTATACCTAAAGCCAAAAGCGAGACTGTTGGGCAGCGAAGGACAATAGTGCCTTCATCTGGTGTGTAAATGCCAGCAATTGCCCTTAGCAAAGTGCTCTTCCCTGATCCATTCTCTCCTACTACCCCTACTGTTTCCCCATAAGCGACATCGAAAGTAATCCCCGATAGGGCAGTGAAAGAAGGGGATGCCCTTTGGCTTTGGCTCCTGTTGCCAATTAGTTGCTGCGCCAGCTTCCTATAGCTAAATGACGTTGTGTTTTTATAGACTACAGAAACATTGTCTACAGAAATTACCGGTTCATCCACACAAACATCCTCCATATCGCTAAATGACCTTCATATAAGTGTTCTCATGGGAATATGTCAACCATAGCCCGAATGCAGACAAGCCAATGCCGACCGCCAGCCAATACCCCAGCACAAGGTAGCTCAAAGGCTGGCTATACATCAAGGCGAAACGGAATTGCTCAAGCAAAAAACCTGTAGGGCACACGAAATTATATAATTCTTTTGCTTTTCCCGGCAGCCTGTCCAAGGTAAAAAACACTCCTGAAAGGTAGAACAGCAGCCGCAGCAAAACGACCATGACATTGTTGAAATCTACTATATATACGCCGATATGGGCGCCAATAAGGCTGGCGCCAAAAGTAAGGACAATATATACAACCATAACCGGAAAAATCCCCAACATGCCAGCATTTGGGAAAATGCCAAGAACCATAGCCGCAAAGAAGGACAACATTAGCCCTATGCCCATTTTTATCAAGTTGATTATCAGGGTCATGACCACTAAGATGAATTTTGGAATGGGCGACTTTTGCAGCACCGAGCGGTATGAGCGGATAACCCCGACGCTTGATTGGACAGTGGCGGCAAAAAAGTTCCAGCTGGTCAAACCGATAAAGACATATAACGGGAAATTCTCCATATTAGTGCCAAAGACTACTTCAACGATAAATGAGTAAACCAGCATAAAAAGCAACGGGTCCAGTACCCACCACATCCAGCCCAAGTAAGAGCCTTGGACTTGGGATTTTAAATCCGCAAAAGCGCTATAAAGGGCAAATGGGAAATACTTGCGCACATCCCTTGCGAACCTCACCTTTCAACCCCATAATCAGAAAGGCTCTTTGAGTAAAGCGCTAAAATTTCTTCCAATATTTGAATGCACGCCTGCCTCTGGGCGGCATCAACAGCTTTCAGCTTCTCCAAGTACCACCCTTCAAAAAAACCATCAAGGCGTTTTTCCACATATTCGTTGTAGACTCCATGGCTGGCCAGGATTTCGGCTTGCTCTTTTTCAAGTATCAATGATTTCGCGAAAAAATCCGGGTTCACGGTGTTGACCACAGAGCCCGCCCGCTCCGCAAAGTAGATATGAACAGGATCCGTTATATATACAGCGCTGTTTGCATAAAGGCACATTTGCATAAAAAACAAAGAATCTTGGCCGACTGCGCCTACTGGGTTTGTAATGTTATGCGACACCAACAGATCTCTCCTTGCCAAACAAGCTTGTATGGAGTGCGTCCTGAATTTTTCTTTGATGAGCATATTTTTCGTGTCGCCAATAACTGTTGCTTTGCTTAGGTAACCCAATGTGGAAGTTTTCTCTGCCATTTTCACGATTGGCCCGAAAGCGAAATCTGCGCCTGTCTCCTCTAGCTTCGCCAAAAGTTTTGCATAGGCGTCGCAAACCGCCTCATTGTCTGGGTCAAGGTATGTCACGTAAGCTTCGCTGGAGATTTCAAGGCCCACATTCCTTGGCCTTGAAGCGCTCCCGCTTGCCCCCCCTTCGCAGTAATGGCAGCGCACATTGGGGTATGATTGCGCAAGGTATTCCATGGCAAGGCCAGTCTCGGGATCAGTCGAGCCGTCATCCACCAAGTAGACCATCATCCGGTTAAACACGCTGCTGCGCACCAGGCTTCTAAAGCACCTGCCTAACAGGTAGTTTCCATTGTTGTACACCGGGATAATAACCGCCAAATCAGCAGCACGTCCAGCGCAAGCGGTAGAATCAGCTGCGTCGATGCGCAACCCGTCCCCTTGGACCATCTCCCCTGCCAGGTTGCCTTCCCAAAAGGATGCCTTGGCCATAGAGTATGAGAAGCGCGCTGCGCCAAAGAAAAAAGAATAGTCGCCTGCAGGGGCCCCGGGGTCTTTTGTCACAAAGCTGGCGTTGGCGTACTTGAAAGCGTTGGCTAGATCCTCAACATGGTACGGGGAGTAGATATGTGGTGTTGCGCTGTCAAAGTAGCATACCAGGCTGGCTCCCTCTTTTGGCGCTTGGGAGATATGGACAAGCTTGGCCCCCTTGAATGATTGGCGATTGAAAACTGATTGGAGCTCTTTGGTAATTTTATCGCAAGCCACCACAACTTCAGGCCCCATATAAGCAAATGGCATGCCTGTGATTGAAAAAAGAGAGTTTAGGCGGTCATACACCGTGTGTTTGCCCATAACAACACGAAGGTTTTCTGCCCTGAACTTGGCTAAATCCACCTCAGAGTATGCGTTAAGCAATTCTGGCACAAAAGCGCGGGACAGGCATATAAAAATGCCGGGAAATATCCTTGAGATGCTCAATGTGTAGTTTGACAAAACCAGGCAGCCCAGCGCTTGGAGCTCATATGTGCGCATGGCACACATTGTCTCTGAGTCGGTTATGCTGTTTATGTTAATTGAGAACCTGAACAGCTTATGGGCGTTCTGGAGCAGCAAATGGTTGATAGGCTTTATAGCCATCTTTGCATAAGCCAATGGGTAAGAATACCCTGCCATGCCATAGTTGCGGTCTGCGATGACTAGCTGCTTGCCTGAGTCGATGACCCCGTCAAAAATCTCCCGCATATCTTTGCATCGCTGTTTGTAGCGCCTCATGTAGCTGCCGGCGAAGAAAGCTCCGTCAAGGCCATTCTGCCTGCCTGCCTTCAAAGCGTCTGATATGCCAACCGGGTTGTGCACAAGAGGGTTCACCCCAAACTCCAACAGGTGGCAGTTTGGGTTGCCTGTGTCCGCTTTGTAGCGGCTGACTGCCTCCAAAGCTGTTGTAAACACAAAATCCGCTTTTTTTGCAAGCCCCAAAAACCGCTCATAATTGGAAGGGTCTTCAATAGAAGTGAACACCACTGGTATGCCCTCTGCCCTTGCAGCGTCAAACATGCCGCCCACTACATGGTTGTGCAGTTGTTCGCCACGCAGCTCATCATCATACATGCCTCTCCAGCATGTGATATAGAGGAGCATGCATACGCCATCCAAGCCTTCTTGCACATTTGAGGGCCTGATTATGCGAAGGTCGAGGGCGTCCTTGTAGTAGTTGAACATGTACTCATCTGAAATAATACCCACTGCAGGCTTGTGTTGATTGCCGTAGACCCACGATCCATTGGTCTCTTGGACTGCTTTTGCCAAATTTGCTATGCCAGGGATTGGCTTTGAAACCTTGCTTGGCAAAAGGCTGGCTGCATGATACTTTGCAGCCGAAAAAAACGAAGCGGCTTTGTTTATCAACCGCCTTGGCGTTGTATGCATTATTTTTTTGATAAGATCTGTGAATTTCAAGAACATTGCCCCCATATCATAAAAAGCTAAAACTCCAAGACAGTTTTGCCTTCGCCCAAGTTTGCCAGCTTGCCAAAAAAATCATCGTGGCGCACTGCCAATACTATGACATCACTTTGGCCAAGGGCATCCTCCAAACTTGTTAAAGGCACTCCTGACACTCGGCCTGATTCGCCGACATTCGGCTCAACCCCAAGCACATGATAGCCGCTTGCGAGCAATTCCCGGGCAACAGCCAAAGAAGGGCTCTCCCGCAAATCAGCGACGTTGGGCTTATAGGCAAGGCCCAGCACAGCAACCCGTTTTGAAAGGTCATAGCCGCATGCCGCCTTGACCTTTTCTACAACAAAAGCTGGTTTGGAGTCGTTGACTTCCCTTGCAGTGCGTATCAACTTGGCTTTGCCGCTAAAGGCCTGAACAAGAAACCAAGGGTCGACAGGGATGCAGTGGCCTCCCACACCCACACCCGGGGAAAGGATTTGAACCCGGGGATGCCGGTTGGCAAGGGTAATCAACTCATTGGCGTCAAGGCCTATACTGTCGCAAATGACTGAAAGCTCATTGGCAAAGGCTATATTCAAATCGCGAAAAGAATTTTCCACAAGCTTGCACATTTCTGAAGTGAGGATAGTAGACTCATATATCTTGCCGTCAACAAGAAAGCTGCTGTACAGCTCCCTTGCCCTTGCCGCCCCTTCTGGGGTGTCAGAGCCCACAATCCTGTCATTGTTGCGAAGCTCATGCATTATATTCCCAGGCAGAACCCTCTCTGGGCAATATGCTATGCAAAAGTCTTCGCAAGCAAGCCCGCTTTCGCCGGCTATAGCTTGCTGGACACCATAAGTGGAATATGGCGGCACAGTAGACTCTAGCACTACCAACGATCCAGCCTGTATGACTTTGCCTATGCTTGAAGCAGCTTCGTAGACATAACTCAAATCTGCAGCCTTATTTTCTTCGTGGATTGGAGTGGGCACACTGATTATATAGCACTCAGCTTCCATCAATTGCGCCGATGTCTTAAACGAGCCATTTGAAAGCGCTTTTAGCACCATTTCGCCAAGGCCCTTTTCATTTATATGGACATGGCCTTCAGACAAAGAGTCCACAATGCTCTCATTATTGTCAAAGCCATAAACCATATGGCCTGCTTCCGCCAGCACAATCGCTGTCGGCAATCCGATATATCCTAGCCCTATCACACTTACTTTCATCAAATCTTGGCACTCCGAAACCCCAGCTTCTAAAGTGAGCGGGTGCATTGCGCCTTCTCCTCTCTGCAAGCGAGCAAAGCCACTGCTGGTTCGAACAAAGACACTACTATGCCTGCCAAAGCCTCCCAAAGGGTGGTTGCCCTTGCCTAAGGGCTGCTACTGGGGGATTTGGGGAGCCGGTTTTTATCAACCTCTCCTTGCCTGGCTTCCTTCTGCCCGCGTTTTGGCAATCTGCTTTGCGGCGAATATACAAAAGGCGACCAAATTGCTGTTTCGCAACCTGGCCGGCTGGGACAAAATCCGGTATGCCCATTCCAAATGCATATTAATGGCTAGCTGGGGAGCGCGCCCCACCTCGCCGCTGATTGCATCGAATGACCCCCCAACACCCATTGCCAGCTTCAAACAAGGCATCAGGTTTGCGTTGCGGTTAATGAACAGCTCTTGGGCAGGGCTTCCAAGCCCAACGAAGAGGGCTTTTGCGCCTGATCCATTCACTTTATCGATTATGGACATTTCATCTCCAGAATAACCATCGACAACGCCTGCTATGGAAAGGTCAGGGTTTTTAGCCTTGAGTTGCTCTGCGGCTCTCGCTGCCACTCCTGGCTTCGCGCCGTAAAAGAAAACAGGGCAGCTTTGGCCCAATTGAAGGCTTAGCGACTCAAATAAATCCACACCTGCGATTCTGGAAGACAAGGGCCTGCCCATCAACTTTGAAGCAATAACAACCCCAATCCCATCAGGCACGAGAATGCCAGCCGACTGGAGCGCGTCTGTGACTTGCGGATCTTTCGCGGCAAGGATAACCTTGTTTGGATTAATGGCAAATATTGTCAATATATCCACTGGCTGATCTTGGTCTATGTGCCTCGCCAATCGCCCGGCAAGATCATTTGTGTAAGAATCGCACACTATAAAACCGAAAACTTCTTTAGTATCTATTTCCATCAATTTTGGAATCTTGGCACTCAACTTTCTTTGTAGCCTTTTCTTGTGAAAACCACACCAAATGTCTTGGCGATGATTTTCAAGTCATAACCAAAGGAGCAATTTTCCAAGTATTCTTTGTCGTATTCCACCTTCTGCTCATCAGACAATTCATCACGCCCCATAATTTGGGCAAGGCCAGTCAGCCCAGGCTTTAGGAAACTGATGCCTTGGGCCAGTCTTTGGGCATGGATATTGTAGTGTCCTTCAATCAATGGGCGCGGGCCCACTATGCTCATGTCGCCCTTTAGCACATTGGCGAGCTGGGGCAGCTCATCGATGCTGTAGCGCCGTATAAAACCGCCTAGCTTTGTGATATACCTTTTCGAGTCAAGGGCGCCTTTAGGCAAGTATGCGGGGCAGTCCTCTTTCATTGTCCTAAATTTATAGCATTTGAACTTCTTTGAATGCAGGCCTACCCTCTCTTGGATAAAAAAGGGAGGCATTTTGTCTACTGCTATAATACATAGCGCCACAATGCCCATGACAGGCGCAAGGATTGCTAAACCAGCTAAGCCGAGTAGAATATCCATTGCCCGCTTTGCCTTGTAGCCTGCCACTACTGGTTGTAGGGCTGCTTGTTTTTTTGTTATGTTTTCTTGTTGGGAGACAGCTTGAGGCCCCCGTCCTGGTGTTATTGTTTTCATTTTCAAAACTTTGTTTTTGATTATTTTTTCTAGTTATGGCTTGGATTATTACTAAAATCGCCTTTTTTGTTAAAAACCAATGACAGAATTCCATACAATTTGGCACAGCTGACTATTTTTCAAGAAAAAAATTAAAAAATGTCGATTGTTGTTATAGTATAGCATGACCTAGCAATTTTTCAAAACTACTAATAAAATATGGACAATAACCCTTACATATTTTGGTTAATGTCCAGTTTATCCATACTTTTTGCATTGTGATAGTTCTAAATAAGCACTTTTTTTTTGATAAATTGCGATTATATAGTGACAAAGTTCCATTCTGCTTGAGCCTAGTGCCCTAGAAAGGCCAAATCGCTAATTTAACAATAATAAACAAAATCATGCACACAAAATTTCCTAAGTACACAAGTTTATTTGCCCTGGCAATGTCTTCAGCCTCAACCGGCTTAAGGCTATCGCCAATTGTGGGCTTGCTTTTGACTTGGCCAAAGTAGTAGGAATCCCCGCCAAGTTTAATGCCTAGCGCGCCTGCGCAAGCAGCTTCGGTGTGGGCGCTGTTTGGGCTGTCGTGGTTGAGCCTATCACGCCAAAAAATCTTCATAGCCCTCTTAGAGCTGAACCCAGCTAAGTCTGCCGACAAAGCCATAATAAAACCCGCTGCCCTTGCAGGGATGAAGTTCAGCACATCATCCAGTTTTGCCGAAAACCAGCCAAAGTGCAGGTATTTGTCGTTCTTGTATCCAACCATTGAATCCAGTGTGTTGACGGCTTTGTAAAACGCGATGCCAACAGCCCCCCCCAGGAGAAAGTACATCATTGGCGCGACAAAAGCATCACAGGCATTCTCTGCTACTGTTTCAATACAAGCTTTTGATATCCCTTCAACATCAAGGTGCGCGGTGTCCCTGGAAACCAGCATGGATACCTCATACCTTGCCTTCTCAATGTCGTTGGATTTCAGCGCGTCATACACTTTCATGCTCTCCTTTTTTAATCCCTTTGCGGCAAGAAAAATAAAACATGCAAAAGCTTGATAACAAAAATGCCAAAAATGCCCCCGCCTCCAGAATAGATTGCCAAGCGCTGCGAATATTCCCGTAAAAGCGGCAATGCAACACAAGGCAAACCAAAATCCAGCTCGCCTTTGCTTTCTGGCAGATTTGCCGGCAACCTTAGGCAAGAAAGCGTCTTCAAAATTATTTATTATTTTTCCCATAATAATTATGGGATGGGTGATCCATTGCGGGTCTCCGAACAAAATGTCTAGAAAAAAACCGAGTAGCATGGCATACACCAAGCTATAAGCTCTCAAAACCAAATCCCACCTCCGTTGTTTTAAAAGAAAAGCAGGCTATTCTCTCTATCGCTAGTATAAGGAAAACTGGAGGCAACTGCAATAAGGCATTGTTCACAATAAACAACATCCTTGTTATAATATTGTTAAACACACGGCAAAGAGAGCTTGGCAAGCCGGACATCCAATGGTTGTGGACTGTTATGCCGAGTAGCCTCTAATAATCTATTAATTATCATAGCCAAACGATATCAACAAATCCAACGAATACGATTGCTGGCATCTTTGAATGCCGGGCTAATACATAGTTCTGAAAGGGATTGAAATTGAAAAAGACAATAACCGCCCTTGCTATAATTTTATGCTGCGTTTGCCTGATTGCAGGATGCAAAACGGAGGCGGCTAATGACAATGAGCAAAAAGCTGCCGAGCTGTTGGCTGCAGGGCCGCCGGAAATCCACTCATCCAAGCCGCCATTTGCCTTGGGAGAGATTGTTGGCGAACCGACAAAAGATGCTCCTTGGTGGACGCTCTCCTATGGGGATTTCCCGCATATGTGGAGCAGCGATTCAACAAACATGTTCGCAGAGTGGTTTGCAAACGCCCATGCAGGTTATCCGCAGAGCGCCCAAGGCTGGGGTTTCGTGCATCCTGACAGCCGAAACTACATACTGGAGGCATTCGGAACCGGCAGGGCAATTGAAGGCGTGTATTACGACTATGCTGCAAGAGTGCGTTTTGAGGCAGCGCCTTTAGACATGGTCTTCCCCACTTGCTTAGAGCAAGCTGATATAGACATCCTCGAAGCAGGGGGCAAAAAAGCTGCTTTTGCCGAGATTGGCCGAAGCGCCCTTGTTATCGTCGTTGCGCCTGATTTCCCTGTCGATAGCTTGTCATTAGAAGAATTGGGCGCAGTTTTGTCAGGGGAAATAACAGACTGGAGCAGCTTTGGGCTTGATACTCCTGTGGCTATCCACTACATGCATGACTTCAGGGACGAGTTTAACCACATGCTTGACCTGCTAGTGATGAAGGGCAAAGACATGGTTAGCGGGGAAACAGAAGAGAAAACATATGGGATGAATTTCTCAACCCAAACTGTCATAGTCGAGATTCCCTACACAGGCAATTATGGCTCGATTGGGCTGTATGAATTTAGATCCCTTGATTGGATGGGCAGCGCAAAAACGCTAAAAATAGAAGGGATCGAGCCAAACAGGGAAACTATCGCCTCTGGGGAATACCCATTAATTATGGGCAGCTATGCCCTTTGCTGGGAAGGCAGCGTCGTTTTGGGCGCATTTCTCGAATGGTGCGCATCTGCGGAGGGTATCCGGCTATTGGAGCTTGGAGGCTTCGTTCCGATGGTTGGGAATTACTGAACCACCACCGCCTGGAAGGCGGTGGGTTCAGGTGTTGCGGCTGGAAGCCGCCTAAAGCACCTTAGAGCTCGTCGATGCCGAAATTGTCTTGTTTCAGGTTCTCTACGAT
>WRIE01000025.1 GCA_009782875.1 Eubacteriaceae bacterium
AATACCGCTTGGTATGGATAACAAAATACCGGGAGCCGGCAATAACAGGGAAAACCGCTGAGCGCACAAGGGAGCTGCTAAGGGGCACATGCAAGGAAAACGAGGCGGAAATACTTGCAGGGCATGTGTCCAAAGACAATGTGCACATGCCCGTGCCGGTTCCGCCGCGCCTGTCTGCAAGCAAGCTTGTGCAGTACTTGAAAGGCTATAGCTCCCGGAAGCTGCAAATGGAATACAAGGAGCCCAGCCAGCAATTTTGGGGCAGGCGCTTGTGGGCTAGGGGGTATTTTGTTGCCAGCAGCGGCAATGTCACGGATGATGTGATAGCCGGGTATATAAAAAATCAGGACATCGTAGAGAAGTTGAAACAAGACAATTTCGGCATCGACGAGCTCTAAGGCGCTTTAGGCGGCTTCCAGCCGCAACACCTGAACCACCACCGCCTTCCAGGCGGTGGTGGTTCAGTTCTGCCCTAGGCTTTAGCCTGTTGATGGCATTTGGCACTTTGCATCGAATCGATGTGAAGAGTCAAATGCCATCAACAAAAACCACCACCCGCTATGCGGGTGGGAGTAAAAAAGTTTTACAATTGGGCCGCCTTTCATGTAAGATTGGAATTGTCTAGACTCCAATAAAAAGAAAGGCGGCGCCAATATGGCAAACAAGGCAAATAGCCTAGCCCACACTAAGTGGATGTGCAACTATCATATCATATTCACACCCAAATACAGAAGGAAAGCGATTTTTGGCCAATACGCTACAAGCATCGGGGAAATACTGAGGAAGTTATGCGAATACAAAGGGGTGGAGCTGATCGAAGGGCGCCTGATGCCAGGCCATGTGCATATGCTTGTGGAAATTCCGCCCAAGACCAGCGTCTCAAGCTTCATGGGGTATCTGGAGGGCAAGAGCGCCCTGATGATCTTCGACAAGCACGCCAACCTGAAGTGCAAGTTTGGAAACAGGCATTTTAGGCGCAAGGCTACTATGTCAGCACTGTGGGCTTGAATGATGCAACAGTAAGGAAATATATCCAAGAGCAAGAGAAGGACGACATTGCACTCGACAAGCTGGGTGTGAAAGAGTATGAGGACCGCTTCAAGGCGCAGTTAGCAATACTAATGCCCCTTCAGGGGCCAAGACGTGTCAAAGCAATTGGCCGGAGTCTAGATTGCCTTTGGCAAAGCAAGTTCTAAAGGAGACTCCGGCAGCCCCTTGAGGGGCAGCCGGCAGAACGCCCTTATAGGGCGCTCCCCGAACCACCCGTTTTACGGGTGGTAGCGATTTTTCCGGATTAAAAGTCAAATGCCTCTTCATCTGCTAAAACAAATTTGGCAGAGTATTATGCTAACTGAGGGATTATGATTTAGTAACCTCAAATGACATGGCTGCTGCCTTTCTCTTAAAGCGGCATTGAAGTTGCCAAACAAGTTTTGCAGAGGATTTTTTGCTTGGTTGCCTTTCTTCTAGTTTGTGCAACTCTAGTACGCAGCTTTTTAACAGGAAGCCAATTTTTTAACTGAAGCATTTAATTATTCTCAATTAGATGATTTAGTTATCCTGTTACGCAATATATCGAAAATGTATAAGATTATAAAGGCCTCCTGGCTGGGCAAATTTTGCTGCCGGGAGGCCTATATAGTCTCTTAAAAGGGCTTTTCCAACAGCTCGTCATCTTATCTCTTGCGTGTAAAACAAGCTCAACCCCTTGCTTTCCATAAACATAAAAAGCCTCTCAATAGTGCTAACATAGCTCAACTTGTATACATAAAGAAATGCGTAGCTGAAACTCAATATAAAAAGTGCCACAAAGATGAAAAATTCTTTCTTTCGATGTTTGAAGTCAAGCTTTCTAACATCGATAATGGCAATAATGGCGTAAATCAAGATTGTAATTGTAATGCGCATTATTTCACACCGTCTTCGGCTTTTTGTTTCTCTGTTTTTTGAACATGTCAACAAGCAGTGTCACCAGTGGAAGAGCAAGTTGGAAGAAGATGTACAAGATCGGTATCACATTGATTCCCCAATAGATAAAATCTATTGATTGCCTGATCACTGTCATCGAGAAGACAACCAAGAAAGCTCCAAATACATTTGTATAAGGCTGGTAATTGTCAGAGTCGATGATATGGGCGAAGCCGCTTAAACAAATATACATCAGCACGGATGTTTTCATGAGGATCATTGAGAGCATTGCTATAGCAAAGAAGATTTCAATTCTTGTCAGATCATCTCCAAACTCCACAAGCTTGACTGCTTCGAAAACTGGATGTGAGAAGATCTTTACCATCCTTCCCAAAGTGAATGTCTCTTTTAGATGAAGGGCAAATATAGTAGACATGGAGACTAAAGTTGTTGTGAAAAACACTTTTTTTATCGACGAGCCGTCTTTTATATTAGGTAATAGCATCATAACAAAGAAGCTCTCACCATATGGCATAGACAAGGCGAGGAGTGTTCCATGAAGATAGTTTTTTAATGGCAATTGCATTATCGGCATAATCCTTTTAAAATCTGAATGCGTTATCAGTGCTACAACAGTGTTTAGCAATATGACAGAGCCAAATAGGAACACGATCAATGTAGAGACAGCTGCCAAAGGCTCTATGCCTTTAGACACCGTGTATGCGCAACATATTACAAAGAAGATTACTATTACAATTTTTGGTGTGTTTGGCAGCATTATCCCAAAAACAAAATCTGCAGCCTCAAGAAGGTTTACCGCTGTCATTGAAACATAGAAAATTACATATAAGAATGATAAAGCCCGTCCAACAGTTTTTCCATAAACTGTGTCATGGATGCCGAACAAGCTCTTTTGGGGATGGTTTTCAGCTAATTTAGAGTTGACAAATATAAAAGGCAGATATGAGATTGCGCCAAAAAAAGCGATAATCCATGAGTCTTTACCAGTAACAGTTGTCAAAAGCACACTGTGGAGCAGTGCCCCGCCCAAGTGGGCGCAAGCTAAATATTTGAGTTGGAGCATGGTAATTTCCTGTTTGGAAATACTGGTCATTTGCTGGCACCTCCGTTAATTGTCAGTGTATTCAATATCAAACCCGTCTTAAAAGCGTTAATCGCAAAAGTAGCGCTGATTGGCACTTTGCCATACTCCGTGTTCCAGTTGTCCAAGGTGTGCTTGCTCGCCTTTGGGTATCTATTGTATATTTCCTCACCAATACCGAAGAAATCTGAATTGAATTCTTTGCTTCTCGACACAAGAGCTTCGAATATGCCTTGAAGCTTGTCATTTAATGCCGTGCTGATCTGTTCAATTATTTGGGGCTCTGAAAGGTTCCTGGTCGAGTTTGTGTCAATTATGGTGTATTCAACAATTATTTCATATTTTGCAGCGTAGCTGTCCCCATTTTTGTCATAATGGCTTTTCAATACAGTGCTGTTCACATCCAAGTTGAAATAGTCCCCATCTACAAATACTATCATGCTTGTGGTAGCTATTTTTGCTTGGCACATATTCAGCATTAATGTCTCTTCAGTCGATATTGTCCCCACCATTTTCCCATCTTTGAAAACTGCTGACTCCACATATTCTGCACAAGAATCATCGCTTTTTGATAGAACAGGGACTATCGGGCAATTTGTATTGCTCAAGCACGCATTCGCAAAGTCGAGAACTGATGTTTCTTTAATATCGGCATTGAAATCCTGTCGCTGGAGGGTTTTGTTGATATGCAATGCCGGGAATTTTTCTGTGCTGTAAGGCAAAGCCAACAGATCAAAAGCGCTGCTTCCTTTGGAAATAGCCAATAGCTCTCCAAGGCGACCGTCAACACCCCGCACAAAAAAATCGATAACAGGGACGATGCCTTCTCTAGCCACTTCTTCACTAATTATGATAATTTGGTTGTTCTTTGCAAAAAGCATCTTGCCTGTTTTGCGTCTAATGTTGAAAAAAGCGTTTTGCATGCCAAACCCGTCTGCTTGTTCCATCATATAGGCTTCAGTAGTCCCCTCTGACGCTAATACATGCGCAACCACGATTTGCACCCCAACATTGTAAACTCCCTCACTTTCAGGCTTGTCTACAGAAAATCCCATAATTACGGCAAGTTTGCTAATCTCAATATAGTTCCAGCAGGAGCTGCATAAAACAGCCATGGCGACAGCAAGCACAATGGCAGCCAACTTTTTACAATAGTGTTTGTTGACTTTCATTCAGACCCTCCCCGTTATTGTTTGTCTCGGTAGCTGGACCATCCATATTTTGGCGCACTATGTCCTCAGAATTAAGGCCCAATGGCCTTTTACGCATTTTCCAAAGGGCTGTGCGGTAAAAAGAGTCTTTCAAGTCTTGTTTGGACAATGGGGCAAGTGGGTGCAAGTAAGGGACTGAATACGATTTTATGGATGCAATGTGTATCAAAAGCGTGAAAGCGCCCACCCCAAATCCCAAACCGCCCATGACCCCTGATAATAGCAGCAAAAACCAACGAATTATCGTTGTCGCCTCGTTGAGGAAAGGCGAAATAAAGCTGGCAACAGCCGTCAAAGCAATAATTATGACAACAGGCGCCCCCACAACCCCAGCCTCAAAAGCTGCTTGACCCATAACCAAAGCACCAACAATGCTGACAGCTTGGCCAACAGGTTTTGGCAGCCTGACGCCTGCTTCCCTTATCAGCTCGTATATAATTAGCATCACGATAGTCTCGATGATAGTTGGGAAGGGCAAACCTTCAGAGGAGGCAATCATCGTGTATAGCAGAGGTGTTGGAATCAACTCTTGGTGGTAGCAAGATATTGCGACAAATAGCGCAGGAGTGGAAATACTGACAACAAACGCTGCAAACCGCAGGATCCGGACGAACGTCGCATATTGTGTCTTTGAGGTATAGTCCTCAATTACTTGCATATGCTCAAGGAAAAGCATAGGTGCTGTAAGCACAAATGGCGCCCCATCTATAATTATTGCCACTCTGCCTTCCAGCAGCTTTCCTGCGACCACATCTGGTCTCTCTGAGTAGCCTGTTGTGGCAAATAAAGAGTGAGGGTGTTCTTCAATGAACTCCTCTACGTATCCTGATGTGATTATGGCATCTGTAAAGATGTTGCCCAGCCGCCGTTTTATTTCGTCGACAATTTTCCTGTTTGCAATGCCTTCGATGAACATCACTCCGACTGTCGTTTGAGTCCGGTCGCCAATTGTTAAAGTTTCAAGCCTCAATCCTGGAGCTTTCAGCCTTCTTCTCAGCAGGGCTGTATTTGTCCTGAAGTTTTCTGTAAAACCTTCCCTGGAGCCTCGCACAACAGTTTCTGTTGGAGGCTCGGAAATGCTTCTTTTTTCCCAGCCTTTGGTATTTATAATCAGGCTTTCATCTAAACCGTCAATGAACAAGGCGCAATCACCACTAGCAATCGATTGGACAGCAAAGCTGAATGCTGATGTTGTACACGCTTCGGCGCCAGGGACAAACCCTTCCATCAAATCGCCCATGCGGCTAATCCTGATGTTTCTATCTCTTGTGATTTTCCTGCTATCGACAAGCATAGGCCGAAGCACATTGTTTGAAATTGCTGAACCGTCACATAGGCCATCAATATAAAACAATATAGCTTTTACAGGTTTCATGAAGGGCAGGGTGATTTCCCTGGATATAAAATCATCACTATTGTTAAAAGAATTAACCATAGTTTCTTTGTTTTTTTCCAGATTGGCAGTTATTTTATCTTTTCCGGTTGTTTCTGAAAGCTTTTTTTGTGATGATATTTGACTATTGATTTTTTTTAGCTCCCAGATCCCATGAATTTTCCTGATAAATCCAATCATAAAAAACTCCCATAACATTTATTTCTATCTTTGACTCTTTGTTAGGTTTTATTCGTATCACTGGATGTTGAGCAATAATTTGGACGGTTACGTTGAACATAATCCTGCCTGCCTTGGAAATACTACTAAAGATCCATTTAGAGACAAGGAGTGAAAAATACTAGATGTCAAACAATTCAAACTACCCATCACGTACGCATTACAACAGCAGAAATCACCCTGCAGTCCCGCGCAGGTTTGGCTTATTCGAAGACTTTTTTGATGATGCTTGGAATTGGCCGGCAGCCCGCAGTACAAACCATTTCAGGATAGATGTAAGGGAAACTGAAAATGAGTATTTTGTCGAAGCTGAAATGCCAGGAGTCAACAGGGAAGAGATTTCAGTAGATTTCAATGACGGCCACTTGACAATCTCTGTAAATAAAAACGAAGACAAAGAAAACAAAAGCACAAATTACTTGCACAGAGAGAGGCATTGGACAGGAATGCAAAGAACAATCCATCTGTCTGAGGCTGGGGATGAAGGAGTAAAAGCAAAACTGCAAGACGGAATGCTTAAAGTAGAAGTTCCGAAAAGCAAGAAATCGAAACCTAACCATAGGGTAAATATTGATTAAAAAGGAGGGCAAAACGCCCTCCTTTAAAAAGAGCTGTTTCGGATAATAAATGTCTGCATATAATAATATGACTAATCTATGGAGGAATGACTAGTGCCAAGTGAATATGAGCTGAAGTCCAAAAGCAACTCAGAGTGCCTATCACGTGCTGGCTTCATTCCACTTCAAGAATCATCAAATGGTTTCAAGTCATACTTTGGAGGTATGTACTTCTCTGAAAGCTTTGACATCATGCTTAGCCCTGTCCCAGTCTTGCTTGAATTTGACAAGCCTTTGCCATTGTCTGGAACTGCTTTTGTTCCAGGAACAATAGCTCTTGACACAAGCGGTGTTTACTTGATCAGCTATGAGATGGATATGGCAGCTTTGTCAACCACTGTCGTAAATGCCCAAGTATTGGCAAATGCAAGTCCACTTGGATCAAGCTCTGGAAGCATAGAGCTTCAAAAGAACCGCATTGCTTCTTTGCAGCATACAACTTTCGCTAAGTTGTCAGCAAGCGATGAATTAGAGCTTGAACTGACAGCTGAGGATGAGGAGATTATTATCGTTAGGCATGCCCAACTGACCTTGATGCGAATAGGCACTTAGATAGACCATCGCTGGGTGTTGATGTTTACGATGCCCAGCGAAATTATTATTATTTTGTATTGGAGAGTAGCTAGTCGCATTTTTTATAAATACATACCATATATTTTAAGAGCCTTCGCAAAGGGCTCTCTTTATTATGGCTTTTCGGATAAAACACATGCCATCAGTTAACAATAACTCCAAAAGCGAGGTGTGTGCCATATGAACACAGATATAAGCCATGTAAAGTTTTTTGGCGAACATGATGTGCCCCTGGAAATGCATAAAGCAAGAATTGTGCAACCGCTGACCCTCTTGCCAATTGAAGAGAGATTCAAAAAGAATGCCAAAGCGTTTAATAATGCCCACCTGCTCAAAAGCGAGGATGTTTATCTAGACATGCTTACAGATAGTGGAGTCAATGCTATGAGCGATGCCCAGCTTTCTGCGATGATGGTTGCCGATGATGCTTATGCCGGGAGTGCATCATTCTATAAGCTCGAAGAGAATGCAAAAGAAATTTTTGGCATGAAGTATTTTCTGCCAGCGCACCAAGGCAGGGCATGCGAGCATTTGTTATGCAAGGTCTTTGTCGACGAAGGGGATACTGTTGTCACCAACTACCATTTCACTACATTCCGGGCCCATGTCCTAAATGTCGGGGCCACTGTGTATGAAGCTATTGATGAAGATGCTTTTGTTGTTGATAGCGAAACACCCTTCAAAGGTGATGTAGACTTAGACAAACTGGAGGCAATCATCGACAAATTAACCCCTGCAAAAATCCCGTTTTTGCGGATAGAGCTTGGGACGAACTTAATTGGAGGCCAACCAGTTTCAATCGGAAATATCAAAGCGGCAGCTACGATTTGCCACCAGAAGGGAATAATGACAGTATGCGATGCCAGCTTGCTTTCTGACAATGTGTACTTTAACAAGCTCAAGGAAGAAATATATAAGGACCACCAAGTTTGGGAGTTGATCAAAGAGATTAGCGACTGTTTCGACATAATCTACTTTTCTGCCCGGAAGCTCACATCGTCAAGAGGCGGAGGGCTGATGTTTAGAAATGAGCCAGAATATATAAAGGTCAGAGACCTTTTGCCGCTCTATGAAGGCTTCTTGACATATGGGGGCATCTCCTCCCGTGAGATTGAAGCAATGTCGATAGGGCTAGTAGAAACATTAGACTGGAATTTTATCAGCCAAGGGCCTATCTTTATCAACCATATGGTTAACATGCTCAAAGCGCTTAATATCCCAGTTATCACTCCAGCAGGAGGTTTGGGTGTGCACTTGGATGCCAGAGCGTTTCTTCCCAATATTCCGCCGACTATGTACCCAGGCGCCGCACTTCACTGCGCTCTGTACATCGCAGCAGGAATTAGGGGTACAGAGAGGGGGACATTGTCAGAAGACAGGGGCAAAGACGGCAAAGAAAAAATAGCAGATTTGGAATTGCTTCGCCTTGCTCTGCCAAGAAGGGTGTTTACTTTGTCTCAGATCGAATTTGCTGTTGACCGCATCAATTGGCTGTATGTAAACAGTGACTTGATAGGGGGCTTGGAGTTTGAGGATGAGCCTGAAACATTAAGGTTCTTTTTTGGCAAGCTAAAGCCGATAGGTGACTGGCAGAAAAAACTCGTAAAGCAGTTTAAGCGGGACTTCGGAGAAAGTTTATAGTTTCAAACTGCAATTATTAGACAAACTCATATCTTATTAATGTGCCTCAAATTGATTTGTTGCCCAGTCCGGTATAGAATGTAGGCAGAAATCATTGTTAAAGCAAATAAATACTTCTCCTTAAAAAATATAAATAGCGGGCTGGGCTATTTATTTTTTTTACTGCCGCGGCGCAGTTGTGGCTGGCAGAGTGCTATGTAGTATGTAGGAAAAACTGGATAGAAAAGGGCATGCAAGCCATCGGGCTGCCCGCAGGCTATGCAAGGAAAGCCTGGAGGGGAAGATGGCAAGCAAACCGGCGGGCAGCCTGCGAGCAAACAGCGGTGCCACCGCTGCAATTATTAGAAAAACTCATAGCACTCTAATGGCGGCCAAATTGACATAGGGCCAAAGGCAGTATAGAATGTAAGCAGAAATCATTGTTAAAGCAAATAAATACTTCTCCTTAAAAATATAAATAGCGGGCTGGGCTATTTATTTTTTTTTACTGCCGCGGCGAAGTTGTGCCTGGCAGAGTGTTATGTAGGAAAAACTGGATAGAAAAGGGCATGCAAGCCATCGGGCTGCCCGCAGGTTATGCATTGAAAGCCTGGAGGGAAAGAGGGCATAAAACCGGCGGGCAGCCCGCAAGCAAACAGCGCTGCCACCGCTGCAATTATTAGAAAAACTCATAGCACTCTAATGGCGGCCAAATTGACATAGGGCCAAAGGCAGTATAGAATGTAAGCAGAAATCATTGTTAAAGCAAATAAATACTTCTCCTTAAAAAATATAAATAGCGGGCTGGGCTATTTATTTTTTTTTACTGCCGCGGCGAAGTTGTGCCTGGCAGAGTGCTATGTAGGAAAAACTGGATAGAAAAGGGCATGCAAGCCATCGGGCTGCCCGCAGGTTATGCATTGAAAGCCTGGAGGGAAAGAGGGCATAAAACCGGCAGGCAGCCCGCAAGCAAACAGCGGTGCCACCGCTGCAATTATTAGAAAAACTCATAGCACTCTAATGGCGGCCAAATTGACATAGGGCCAAAGGCAGTATAGAATGTAAGCAGAAATCATTGTTAAGGCAAATAAATACTTTTCCTTAAAAAATATAAATAGCGGGCTGGGCTATTTATTTTTTTTACTGCCGCGGCGCAGTTGTGGCTGGCAGAGTGCTATGTAGGAAAAACTGGATAGAAAAGGGCATGCAAGCCATCGGGCAGCCCGCAGGTTATGCAAGGAAAGCCTGGAGGGAAAGAGGGCTTCAAACCGGCGGGCAGCCCGCAAGCAAACAGCGGTGCCACCGCTGCAATTATTAGAAAAAGTCATAGCACTCTAATGGCGGCCAAATTGACATAGGGCCAAAGGCAGTATAGAATGTAAGCAGAAATCATTGTTAAAGCAAATAAATACTTCTCCCTAAAAAATATAAATAGCGGGCTGGGCTATTTATTTTTTTTTATTGTCGTGGCGAAGTTATGCTTGGCTGCTTGTTATGTATGGAAAGCCGGGAGGAAAACCTTAGATAACGTACAATATGTTGAGCAAATTCAAATCGACACTGTTCGACTCGCTGTAGAAAGGTTGTGCAAATCAATCTACTACACAGGAGGAGACGAAACAGTGTCTTAAAAAATTTTACAGTTAAATGAAGAGGCAATCAAGAGCCAGCTTGGCAAACTTGTCCGCAAAACGGTAGAGGAGATTTTGAATGAGCCGCTAGAAAAAGAAGCAGACGAGCTTCTCAACGCTGCGAGCTATGAGCGCAGCGTTGAGAGGGCAGGGTACAGGGCTGGGCATTATGGGAGGGGATTGACTACTTCATCTGGGCAGATTGCGTTTAAAATGCCAAAGCTAAAGGGCGAAATTCGGGACAGCAATCATCGGGTGCTGCGCGGAGGCATGCGGGAGCCCGCTGGAGACTGGCGCAACTTTTTCTTGTGGCTGCGGGGCAGGGGGCTGAAAGGGGTGCGGCTTGTGGTTGGAGACAAGCGCTTTGGCTTGGGGGAGGCGGCCAAAGAAGTGTTTGGGCGCAAATGCCAGCGCTGCTTAGCCCAATTTTCCGCAATGTGCTCAATGAAGTCCCAAAAGCAAAGCGCGGGGCTGTGGTCCGCATGCCTAAAGCTATTTACACCCAAGAGGGCAAAGAGGCTGCAAGGAAAAAGACTGCCGGGGTTGTCCAGGGGCTTCATGCAATGAAGCTGGCCAAGGCTGCCATGTGCCTTCAAAACGGCTTGGAGGAGACCCCTGTTTTCTACAGCTTACCTCTGGAGTTCTGGCGGCTTGTGGGGACGGCAAACATGCTTGAGCGGGCAAACAAAAGAGATACGCAGGCGCGCCAGGGTTGCAGGGGCATTTCCTGGCGGCAACTCTGCGCTTATGCTTATATGCGCCAGGCTCCGCTATGCCGCTGCAGAGCCTATTTGAGCCTGGTGGGGCCATTCCCGGAGGCATGGCTTCCTGGGCATGGGCTAGATTCTGCGCCATAAAAAGGCGCCAAACCAGTTGGATTCGCAAAGCAGCCTTTTGGCTGGCGGTTTTGCCAGCCAAAAGGCTATTAGCTATGCCAAAGTTCAAGGGCTATAGTAAGTGGAAGAAAATGCTTTTCGAAAAATAGTCGTTCTGCCGACCATCTTGCAGGAACTAAAGAAAGTGCGCAAAACTATTGACACTACCAAACCTGCTTCGCGAATAGAAACCGTATATAAAACGCTTTGAGGGTGTAAGCCTGTAACAGATAACAAAACCCAACACTACGCAGGCCTCTTATTGAAAATGCAGAAGTTAGATATGGGAGGAGGTTTGGTTCAAAGATGCGCCTTGAATGTGGAAGCCATAGTACTTGGGCATGTCCAAGGAGAGTGTATGCAGCCAATAGCCAGCTTCGTGTGATTTCTCCCTTTTTTTTGGGGGTTCGCTCATATAGCACGTGCGTTTTTGATTGGACATAAAAAAGCGCCTTGTGAAAGCGCTTTTCTGCATGTTTATTTTAGTCTTGATTGCTTAGTCGTTTTTGTTAGATAAATTTTCGTTCATTGCTCGTTTGCTAAATATTAGAAAACTCCAAGCTATCAACATTGAGAATCCAATAGACAGCACTATTGAAATTACATTGTCCTCATATGCCTCCAGGAAGAAATTTGAGGGAAAGAGAGTATGGATAAAACCAAAAGAGCCAAGAATCTCATCAGTCAAGTACACGCCTGCAAGATGCGCTAATGCAAATTCAGCCAGTATTATTGCAGAGCACATGCCAAACGATATTGATTTTGATTCTGCTTTTAGAAACACCCAATTGCTAAAAGATAGAAATGCAATTTGGTTAAATGCCCCTTTAATGATTCCAGTCCACAATCCAAAGATCCATTCGGTCAGCATCATATTGCCAAACGTATAAGCAACCGTTGCACAAAGGGTCGAGAACAAAATGCAGTACATATAAATCGACAAGGTAAAAATTGATTGAACCAGAAACTTTCCCCAAAAAAGCTTGCCTGGATCCTGCAGAGAAAAAATGCTGTTATAAATTGTCCCCTTTTCAAATTCACTTGAGTAGAAGAATTCGGACATAAACATTGAGACACAACTTGTTGCTAAACAAGCTGAAATCATCCTAGTTGCGTTCTGGCCGAGAACTGTGCCACCCTCCAATCGTATTATAGTGCCAATCGGAGATATGGCTAAACATATATATAAAGACACAAAACCAATTACAGCTTTACTTGTGTTAGATGAATCGAGCCTGAACAGCTCTGCTTTTGCCACATTTATTTTTTTCACTGGAAAAATTGGGCTTGCCCATAAAAGTGGATGTAGCTATTGGGCAAAACAGCCTCAGTCCTTTCTGATAGAATGATAAGCTCTTAGGTGTCTAGATCGTCTATTCATCAAAATATGCCCATTGAGAAACTTGCCTCTAAATCGCAGGCAATTCATGCTTGCCCAACTAATCAACCACCCGATATTGATTCTAATATTAGCAATGCACGGTACTGTTGGCACTATATTGCTGCTTCAAAACAAGTGAACCATATTATAATTATTACTATATATAGGATAAGCAAATTGCGGGATAATCAATTAGGGCATTGTCCAAATTGCTAGACAAAGCCCTGCCTTTAAAATGTTAATGATTAATCAAGGCTTGATCTAAGCTCAAATGCCGCTTGCTCTTCAGCAGAATAGCTGTCAATTTTTGCGTTTTTAAACAAGCTATTTGCTTTCTTCAATACCTCTACAAACCTTAGAACATTTACATTTGATGGAAACAGTAGGGCTTTGCCGTTGTATTCACAACCAGAAAACTCCCACCTTGTCGCCTTTGCTGAATCCCAAATCTCTGAATAGCTGGTATCATCACCCATCAAAACGCTGACACAATAAACATTTGGCTGGGCGATTTGAGCTTTGAGCACTATTGACTGCACTGTTTGGTAATACTCAGAGGCTAACGCATCTGCCACAGATGGCGGTGGCGGTGTGCTTGGAGGCGCCGATGCGCTTCCAAGGATTGGCCCGTTTTGCTGCTCTGAAACAATTGCTGGCTCATTTTTTGGTACTGTTTCCATTCTGGCTAGGGTCTCTTCTGTAATTTGTGCATCAGTCTTGTCCGGAAATGGTTTTGCAATTTCTCTTCGTGGAATAGCTGTCTCCTCAGCAACAAGCTTAGGCTCATCTTGTTTCGAAGCATACTCTTCAAGCACTGGGGCAGCAGCCTCAGATAGCAAGGGAAGGGCATGTTCGCCCAGTGGCGAGATATGCTCGTCTTCCAAAGTAATTTCTAGGTCAAAATCGTCGTTATCTTCACCGTCAAAGTCTGGTAACAAACCATATTTTATGTCTTCCACACCCTTTTCCTCATTCTTCTCGTCTTCTTCAAAAAATAACCCAGGCCTGTTGAGTGAAAGAGTATCCATTCTAAATCGGCTTTCGCCTTGTGCAAAACGGTCACTCTCACTATTCTGTATTAACTCTGAAGCCTCGGCGATTTGATTGACTACTTGGTCTATAGTTTCCATAATGCTTTCTTCGCCAAGAGGATAGATTTTAGAATAATCCAATGTCTCAAATCGGCTCTCAAGGGAAGCGATACCGTCTACCACATCTTGCAGAATACCGTTCTGCAAGTAATACTGCTTTGATAACAAACCTTGAGAGTCGCTGTAGTCATCGCTGGCGATTAATATGCTTCTACCGCTGGCAACTATGCCAACAAGGGCTTTCTTTATTAAGGAAACATCCTCTGCTGACATTCCCATGAACGGCTCGTCCAAAACAAGAATGTTTGGGTTGCCGATCAACGCCCTCGCGATAGCCAGTTTTTTTCGCTCTGCCCTAGAATATCGTTTCACCTTTTTCTTTATTGTTTCAGCAAGGCCGAATTTCTTTGCGAGAGCTGTAACCGGGCATCTGATCATCCCTTTTAAATATGCGCGGTGCCATAAGTTTTCGTATCCAGACAGGAATTCATAAAAAGTCGGCTCCTGGCCTGCATATCCAATTTGGCAGTTCCTGCTTATAAAAACGCTCCCATCAGTAGGCGACAGATGTCCAATGAGCAGTCCTACAAGCGCGCGTTTTGCTTCCTCTGTCTCAGAAATAACATGCAACACAGTTTGTGGCATTATAGCAAGATTGATTGAATCAAGATATTTTTTGCCGTCAATTGCATAACTGGTATTTTCGAATGCCGCTAGTTCGTTCTCGGCTTGAAGCTGCGTGTTGTCCATGTCGTCGAACCCACCTTAAAAATAATAGAATTATACACAATATTATTATAACATGTTTTTGAAAATGTTTGCTTCATTTTTTTGATCTCTGCTTCATAATCATTCATTTATGGTATTTTTTTCCCAATAGAATAGCCATTTTAATAAATATTTATATGTAAACGTTTATTTTAAAGCTGATTCTAACGAAGGGCGCAAGAATCCCAAGGCATATGAAGAAAAAGGTAAATTTATAATAAACTAGTCATAGATGTTGCGATTTGCCCCCCAGTTATTATATATATACAGGCAAAGAAAAATATAAACCTCCATAGCATGTCTTTGTCATTCAAAACCTGAAAGGAAAATCATTTAATAAAATTCGACAATGCCCAATTGTTAAAAAAGCTGGCATGCCACAAATTTTTTTTGAAAATCTATAAATGAGATCCCAAACCAACTTCAAATAAGTTGAATATGGAACAAACAGCCTAGACTCCCGCCGGTGCTGGCACAGTCAAATAAGAAAATTATAGCAGGAAGCTAGTTATAGCCAATGATCGTATTAGCAAGAATTTTTTGCCAATATTTTATTGTTGTGCTAAACGGGTTGGCTAAGTGGTGATTGCCTTCCTTGATGCTTACGATATACGAGGAGTATAATGGTTGGCGAAAACTGGACAAAAAATAAAGGTGTTTAAGGTGGATCTCCTATAATCAAAGCAAGGAGATCTGCATGAGAAAAAAGTATTCACCAGAGTTCAAAGCAAAGGTCATGCTCGAGATTTTGAGAGGCGAGCAGACACTAAACGAGGCATCCTCATCAAATGGCGTCCACCCGAACATGGCAGCCAAATGGAAGAAAGAGTTTGTGGCAAACAGCCCGCAGGTGTTCTCGGGCGACACAAGTTTGGCTGCAGAAGCGAAAAAACTCAGAGAAGAGCTAGACGAGGCATGCCGGCAGCTTGGCGAAATGGCGGCCAAGTATGAATGGATCAAAAAATATGGAGCCTAGCCTGGGCATAGGGGAGCGCAAGCTGCTGCTGGATTGGGGCGGCGGGATGCCAATAAGCGCACAGGCGGAGATCCTCGGCACCAGCCGCTCTGCGGAATGCTATAAGCCCAAGCAGCCATCGGCCGCATTTACACCCAGCATCCAGAGTTCGGGAGCAGGAGGATGCCCAAGCGGCTCCAAGCGCGCTGCAACCTGGATGCGGGGTGGGACGCGGCCAGGGCCCACATGCGTGAAATGGGGATTGAAGCCATATACCCCAGAAGGAAGCCGGACTTGAGCCAGCCAGGCAGCAAGGTGTTCCCATGCCTGCTGGGCAGCTTGGAGACAACACGCCCGAACCAGGCATGGGCAATTGGCATGACATACATACCCATAAGGACAAGCTTTTTGTATATGGCAGCCATAATTGGCCTGTATAGCCGCTATGTGCTGTCTTGGAAGCTCGGCGGCGCCCTGGGCATCGGCTTTGCCCTTGACGCTTGCAGCGGCGCCAGGAAGCTTGGGGCGCCCACAATAATGAACTCGGACCAAGGCAGCCAATTCACGAGCCCGGAATACTTCGAGCCATTCCTAGAGGCAGGCAGCCGGATCAGCATGGGCCACAGGGGGCGCGCCAATGGCAACATATTCATCGAGAGGCTGTGGAGGAGAGTCAAGTACGAAAATGTCTACTTGCAGGACTACCAGCCGCCGAGGGAGGCAATCCGTGGCTTGAGGGGGCACATGCTCTATTAACAATGGGGAGCGCATGCACCAGAGCCTGAGCTACAATACCCCTGCATCGGTGTGCTATGGCTGAAAAAGCCGCGGCGGGCGTAGCCGCCGCCTCCCAAGGGCAGAGTGCCAGGGGAAGGCTCCGCCTTCCCCTGCAAGTTCAAGACACCCTCCCTAGGCCAAGGGCTTTGCCCTCTTCTAGATCCACCTTAAAAAAGAAGAAAAAGTGTCTTGACAACCCCGGCTACTTTAGAGGAACAGGGTAAGCATTCAAAATATATATGTCTTTGGAAAACTAGGAATGGTTGGTTCGCCATAACAAGAAGGGACCATTGGACAGTTAAAATATCACACAAGTTTGTGCTACATCTGCTGCCATATTATTACCCATAACAGAATACAGACAAATGAAAAATGGGCTGCAGCGCAAGGATGTGAAAGGGGTGCTGCGAAAAAGTGAGTAAGCTGAAAAAGGTTGGGATAGTTGCTGGGCTTTTAGCGCAGGCCATGTTTATCTATGTCTATGCGAGAGAATTCCACATAAGCTAGCGGTGTCGATTTTAAAGTTCTCGAATGGCAAATCAACGTTAATACTATTCGACGGGCATCCAGGATCAAAAAGAAAAGCGGCAGGAGTTTTATGCTCGTTAGTTATGTAGACATATATGTTAGGAATGAAAGATGACATGGGATTGCCTCTAGTGCCAAGAGGAAGTACATCGAAGCAAATCAGAGCAATATATCCCCTTTTAGAGGCAGCCAAGGATCGAATTGCGAAAGAAGCGTTGCTGGCAATATGCCCATTTGAGCTAATTTAACCATCCGCTTGTTGCGGCAGCCTTGACTTTGAATCCCCACATAAATCCTACTTTTTTTTAGAAGAATAAGAATAGAACTTGTGTGGTATCTACTTAGTTAGGTTTACCGACACGCTTCATCTGCCCTTTATGCCAACAGGCATCCACTCCTTGGCGCCAAACAAGGAATAGGCTGGCATGCCCGTATTGCCGCCACAAGAATACAATTGCCGCAGGCGCTATCTTTGAAAAAACCCGAACACCCCTGGCAACTTGGCTAGATGCAGCCTGGCATGCCACTACTGCAAAAAACGGCATGTCTGCGAAGGCGCTTGAGCTAACACTCGGAACAAGCTGCCATGTGGCATGGATGATGCTGCAACGCTCCAGGGTTGCGATGGTCAACTCTGAAATGGCTAAGCTGGCGGGGGGACAGTTGCAGTTGATGAAACGCGCGCTGGCGGCGAGGAGCGTGGCGGAAAACGTGGCAGGGGGGGGCGGCAAGGACATAGCAGTTATCGCTGTGCTGTAGAGTGCTGTAGAGATTATTGAAGGCAAAAGTTTCGGGCGGACACGGACGCCGCGCCCCGATGCTTCTGGGCTTCGTCGACACCTTTCATCTAAGAGAACATATCCACAGGCGCCACAGTGGCAACAGATGGCTGGGGCGGGTATAGCAAAGCCAACAACTATGGCTAAACCAGGGAAACCAAGGATGCTTCAGATCCAGGCGGCTTCGCGCATGTGCTTATGCCAGGCGCGCATCGAATAGCCAACCTTTTAAACGATGGATTCTTGGCGCCTATCAAGGCTCTGTCAGTGGCATTCACCTGCTAGCATATCTCGAAGAGTTCACTTTTTGGTTTAGCTGGAGAAACTCGAAAAGCAGTGGATTAGTTTTCAAACGACTTATAGAATATTCACTTTTATCTGAACCCATAACACAAAAAGACATTGTGGGCGGTTATTGTAACAATGATGAGGATGAATAGTATTGGGGGCACTAAGTAGATACATCCCTAGAATTTTTATCTAAATCACTAGTTTGTATAATCCCAGTGTTTGTCTGCCCATTCAATGCATAACTGGCATAATTGCTGCTGATTTAACACTAGAAAGATGAATGGATTTTTTGACAATAAAATTGAATGTTGCTCGCTTGCGAAAAAATCTAAAAGCTACGCCAAGTTTTTATGCAAATACTATGGTGAAGCTTGGATATCAAGTGAATTTTATAAAATGCAATTTGTACAATTGTCAAAAAAACTAATTTAAACTCTGCATTATGCAGTTAGTGTGGACAACCTATTTAAAACAAAAAAAAAATCTTTTTTATTGTTAAGAGCATTGATATCAAACATGATTAGGTGTAAAATTGATCGAAGTGAAATCCTTCGCTTCTACGATTCAACATATTTTTCAAATTTATTTTCACAATGGAGGATTCAAATGGATCAGACAACCATGAAAGCAGTAGTTTACCACGGACCTGGCGACATCAGCCTTGATGATGTTCCAGTACCACAAATCATCGAGCCTGATGATATTATTGTAAGAGTTACAACATCAACAATTTGCGGAACCGATATTCATATTCAACACGGTGGACTCCCAGCGGTACAGCCGGGAACAATCATTGGACATGAGTTTTGTGGCGAAGTAGTTGAGATCGGCCCAGCGGTCACAAACGTAAAAGTTGGCGACCAATGCGCAATCTCATGCGTAACAAGCTGCGGACAATGCTTCTACTGCAGGAGAGGCGAGTATTCACAGTGCGAAACTGGAAGCTGGATTTTTGGATATCTAATTGACGGATGCCAAGCTGAATTTGTGCGTGTGCCACATGCAAATATGGGCGTATATGTAATCCCAGAAGACCTCGAAGATGAAGATGTCCTCTTTGTAGGCGACATTCTTTCAACAGGTTTCTACGGCGCTCAAAATGCCGAAATCAAACCAGGCGATACAGTTGCTGTCTTTGGCGCAGGTCCAGTCGGAATGTGTGCAATGGCAACAGCAAAGCTTTGGGGTCCAGCATGTATTATTGCTGTTGACACCAACCAAGACAGGCTTGATGTTTGTCTTAGAGAAGGTATTGCTGACGTAGCATTCAATCCTGCCACACAAAACGTTGTTGAAGAAATCAAAAAAATAACAGATGCCAGAGGAGCTGACTGCACAATCGAAGCTGTTGGCGTGACTCCGACATATGAAATGGCTATCAACAGTGTTCGTAACGCTGGCACAGTCTCAATCATCGGCGTTTTTGAAAAGCCACAAGAGCTCAAAATGGACGAGTTATGGATCCGCAACATTAAAATCCACATGGGTCTTGTGAAAACAGACCAGATTCCAGCCCTCATTAAACTAATCCAAACTGGAAAACTTAACATGCGTTTCCTCCAAACACACAGTGCGCCACTCGCAGATATCCTTGAAGGATACGATGTGTTTGGCAATAAGAAAGACAACTGCTTGAAATGGATCGTTAAATAACAAGCATAATCCAAATATAAAACACCATTGTGCGCCAATGCCAATCAAGAAAGGCGCCCAATGGTGTTTTTGTATTTGGGAAATCAATCGTGCAATGATGGGTTTCAGAAGGAATCCTGGTTTGTATTGCAGGTTTGTGTGTGGCAAAGCAGAAAAAAAATGTTGCCTGAATTGCATATGTTATTGTTGCATCGAAAAGCCGGTTTTGTCCCAAACAATCATGATCGGATATAGCCTTTTTCACAGCTTTCCAAGATCACTTTCTCAACAAAACCCCACAAGGCGGGCAGGGCTTGCTTTACAGGCTCGATGCGCTTGTAGACTTGCTCGACAGTGACATTGCCTAGAACCCAGGTGTGCCCATCTGTCAAGTAGTTATTGATAAATGGCTGCAACCTGTCAATGGCTGCGGCATATATCGAGTCAGGAGTCTGCATGGCATCGAACTCTTCCCAGAGCGAGCGAAGCAGCAGGCCTTGCTCTTCCGGAAGCAAAGAGAAGAGTTTGCTGGCAGCTTGTTGCTCCCTGTCGTCTTTGAGCTCGTTTGCCGCAGCGTCGAATGCAAATGTGTCTCCTGCATATATTTCAACTAAATCATGGACAAGGGCCATTTTTATCACCCTGTCGATATCGATCCCGTCGATTCCCGCATACTCAAATAGAATCCAAGCCATAAGGGCAAAATGCCATGAGTGCTCAGCGTCTGTTTCCCGTCGTGATTTGTCTGCAAGAAGGGTTTGGCGCTGAATATTCTTCATTTTATCGATTTCAATTAGAAATTTAAGCTGTTGTTCAAGGTTGTGGTTCAAATTTGCCTCCAAAGATTTATAAACAGTATTGATATAGCGTAAAAACAGAACAAAGGATATTCAGGGGATGTCTTTATTCTTCGTAATGTGAAAGGAAGGGGGCAGTGGTGGTTTGATGTCCGTCATTCCCTGGTTTGTATAGCCAAAGCAACATAGTCAGTAAAGGGTTAGCCTGGCAAGCTGGCCTTCCGAGCACCCGCTTCAATTCGCTCTATGCGGCGGGCGCTTAATTTCGTTGACATTATATTCCTGGTCATCAATGCGACCTCTTCTCTGTTATCTCCATGATACTACAATAAAAAGTGTTATCCACTACAGCGATGAAGATATTCTTTGTAACTGTAAATGCAAAAAGGACATCTCCAATTGCACACTACGCAATTTTACTATAGAACTCTGTACTATAGAACTCTGTGAATTCATCTTTTGGGAGGCAATATGCCAGTTCATAGAGCAAATCCCCCCTGTTTTCAAATTCATTTTTGATAAACGCAGCCCTCCCCTCCAAAAAAGAGCCGCCCTCCGAGACACAAAAGTTGTGCGGGAGGGCTGCAACCAGCCAGCGTCTCCTAATCCCGCATGTATAGTCCGGAGCATGATTTTTTTCGATCCAAATGTGTTCTTGCACTCCTTGAAGAACACCTCAATGTCCCAGCGTTGGATAAAAAATGTCAATTATCTCTTGTTCACCCAATGAGGTAACAGAGCAGAGGAAAGCCCGCATCGCTTTTATGTTGCCAAACTCCCCCTCAGGCCAGCTTATAAGCGCCGCCGGGTTTGCAATGCCTGCCAAGCGCGTCTCAAGCTTGTAGATGTAGTATTTTTTCGAGTTTGCTGTTAACTAAGCAACACTCTTTTTTCTCTGCCAGCCTCGAAAATTCCTTGATTTTGATCCTGTAGCCCGCAGGGCAGATTGCTCTTTTGCCCCCAATGCGCACACCACCCCATAGCCCTTCGCCCAAAGTGCGGGATTGCATACCTGTTTGGCTGCCACGAGTCGAAAACCGCGCAACAGGCAGTTTCGGCCTCTGGCAGGCATGAAGCCAACTCCTGGGCGAGCTCTATTTTGGACTTGGTTTTGCCGTATATCCTGAAACAGTGGCACAAAACTCGCTGCCCATGGCACTGACAAGCATCCCCCACCGGCTTGCCGGCTCCTTTTGCCTTGGCAAAAGCCGTTTTCGCCGCGACAGCGCCTGCACAACCGCCCAGCGTGCTGCCGCCCCAGCTGCCGCCACGAATAAAACAGCCATAATGCCTCCCGGCTCGATCCTGTGCGGCACCCAATGCCTGCAAGCTTTCCGCAATATGCCGGCAAAACCATCGCTGTTATTATGCTGGCTACAAGCATCGCCTTCTTTAGCCCGAGGTCTTCATTGGCGGCCATTCCCTCAAGGAACTTTGCTACCTGCTCGGTTAGTGGTATTTTCTTCGTGAGGCCCGCCTGCCAAGTATTTGTTAATGCAAACTCATAATACCATTAATGCGGTGTGTTGCCTCTTTTTTCATAATATTACATCAAATTACAACGTTGTTCTTGATATTTCGACAACTGCTGATTTGTGCGTTGAGGAGTTTTTTTGCTGGTTTTGCAATTACAGTTTATAACCTATATCCTCTATCCCCCCAGAGACTATTAACTCCTCCTGGCAATGGATGGTAGCCCTCTGAGGAGCATTGCCACTATGTTGCTATCCAATGCCATTGTCTGCTACACTTGTTCGCTGTAGTGCTGCGCATTAATCAGGTTGGCTAAACATCACAAGGAAATAATATCCATTGCTATATACTCAACAAGTGTTGTGTATAATAGTACTTATTCACTTGCATGAAAGAAGCAAGCAAAACAACAATCGGCGGAGACATAAATGGATTTTCTAAAAAGACTCTTTGGCAAGAAAATGGGCGGGCAAACACAGGAAAGCCAGGCTATTGAAATCGAGGAAGATGAAGATAGTTTTGACTGCCAATCAGTTATCAAGAAGCTGGTTCGCAATTCGATACAAATGAGCATAGACTCTTCAGAAAGCGGGCATATCGGAAAAGGCGCATCAAAGTACGGGGGCAAACCTGATGTGCCAGAGAACTTTGAATGGCCATACTACAAATTTGTTGACGGAAAAGGGACAGAGAAGGAAGTACCATTGAGTTTTTTGCTCCAAGTAGATTGCGGGCAAATTGCGCAGTTTGACACAGACAAATTATTGCCGGAAAGCGGCATTTTATGTTTTTTCTATGATCTGCAGAGCATGACATGGGGTTACGATCCAATAGACAAAGGCAGCGCAAGAGTATACTATTTTGATTTATCCCAAGCAGTAAAAGGTTTCGAGTTCCCAAATGATTTAGATCCGGAATACCGGCTTCCGGAAATGCCAATTGGCTTCTGCGCGAAACCAGATTTGCCGTACTTTGAGGAGTTCCATATGTCCCAAGTTTTTGAGTATGAATTCGATTCGGAAGAGTACGATGAAGCGCGGGAGGCTTTCGGCTGCGAATTCGGCAGCAAGGACAGGCATAAACTCCTTGGCTATGCTGACCCAATCCAAGGACCAATGTTGTTGGAGTGCGAGCTATCGACCAACGGTATCTACACAGGCTCCCCTGCCAACCTGAGCGAGGAGCAAGAAGAGCTGTTCCAAGGCAAATGCAAGGAATGGAAGTTGCTGATGCAATTGGATACAGTAACAAAAGGCGATTTTGAATTGATGTTTGGAGATGTGGGCCATATCTATTTCTACATCCGCGAAAACGATTTGGCTAGCCGGAACTTCGAGAATTGTTGGCTGGTTTTACAGTGCAGTTGAGCAAGAGGCTAAACCTCTTGCCTCTCTGCATGGATACTCTTTAATTTAAATGTAAATAGAAGTCAAAGACTAGCCGAGAGGCGGTTCCGATCAATTTGGGCTCGCCTTCTTTGTCGTGGGTTCCTGTGAAGACGAATCCAAGAAAGAAAGGCTTGTTGCTTGCTACAAAAATGCCAGCGTCATGGCTTAAATAGTCTAAGCCTCCACTTTTGTGCCAATATCCTAAACCGCTTTCCCAAAGATAGCGGCGGATTTTCATCCGGTCTGATTGTCGCGAGAGGACACTCAAGGCAAATTCGCAATTTGCTCTATCAAGTATGCTTTTGTTGTATATGCCGCAAAAAACCTTGTGCATGTCTTGCAGGCTTGTGTGGTTGTTTATGCCTTGGGATATTTTATCAAAATCAAGCATTTTGCGCCCAAGGCTGGTTTGCTCTAACCCGATTTTTTCAAAGTAGCTATTCAGTGTGTTAAAACCGGCATAATCGACAAGGATGTTGGTTGCTGTGTTGTCAGAGTTGGCAACCATCCAAAAGAGCAGCTCAGCAATAGCGGTCTGCCTTGGCCCATTGTCGTAATTGTAGCTGTCATCCAAAATATCGCCAACCTTGGCTTCAACCATGTCTTTAAGGCTAAAATCGCCTTTTGCTGCCAAGTCGAGGATAGCGCACATGATTGGGACTTTGATAAGGGACGCGCTTGAAACCTGTAGGCTCTTGTTTTTTTCGAAGAAGACCTCGTTATTGCCTATGGCGACACTGCTCCAAAGCGCCCCAACTTGCTTCGCATCACAGCCCTCCAACAGCTTTCCAATATCATTTGCGATTGTGTAGTATGTTGGCACCATTGTAAACCACCTAGTCTCTTTTTTATAGCCTAAGTTGGGGCTTCGCCCGGCAAAGGGGCCTAAAGTTGCCCTTTTGCGATTTTTTCATATTTTATAGCTTCCTTGTCGTTTGCAAGCACAAAGTGACCTGTTTCAATTTCACGGAAACTAGGTTGCTGTTTTGAATAATCATGCTCCAACGTTTCATCATAAGCCACATGATGTTTGCTGCGTTGTATTGTAGGGTCTGGTTGGGGGATAGCATTTACCAGCGCTGCTGTGTAGGGATGCAATGGTTTTGAGAACATAGTCTCAGCGCTAGCCAGCTCAACCACCTTCCCTTTGTGCAAAGCTGCAATCCTATCGCAGAAATACCGCATCACAGATAAATCATGGCTAATAAACATGTATGTGAGGCCCCGCTCCCTCTGCAGAGAGGACATTAAATTCAAAATCTGTGCCCGTATTGACATGTCGAGGGCGGCGATTGGCTCGTCTGCCACGATGAATTCAGGCTCCATGACAAGAGCTCTGGCGATGCCAATCCTTTGGCGCTGCCCTCCTGAAAACTCGTGGGGATACCGGCTGGCGAAATCCCAGGGCAAATTTACAGAAGCCATCGCAGATTTTGCAGCTTCCAGAGCTTCTTCTTTGCTGACATCCTTTCTACCCAAAAGGCCTTCAGTGATTATATAATCAACCTTTGCCCGCTCGTTCAAACTGGACATAGGATCCTGGAATATCATTTGGATTTTACGGGTCAGTGCTTTGTCCTCGCTTTTTGGCAAACGTCCAGTGATTCGTTTGCCATCATAGCGGACTTCGCCTTTCATAGGGTTGTACAGGCGCATGATTGTGCGGCCTAGTGTAGTTTTGCCAGAGCCGGATTCTCCGACAATACCGAAAGTCTCGCCTTTATATATTGCAAAGTTGATATCTTGGACTGCAATATATAGTTTTTTTCCTCTTCCAAACCCGACAGAAAGGTTGTCAATTTCAAGTAGGGTCTCCGGCTGGCGCATAATCATCTCAGCCCTCTCTTTCTCATGGCTGCCTCAGGAGGCTGGATATCAGGAGCCATTTCGTCAAGAAGCCAGCTTTTCACAAAATGGGTATCACTGACTTGGAAAAACGGCGGCGCCTCGACAAAATCTATCTTCAACGCAAACGGGTTTCTTGGGGCAAAAGCGTCGCCTGCAATTGGCATAAACAAGTTTGGGGGAGCGCCTGGTATGGTGAACAGGTCCTCTCCTTTTGTCCCCAATTGGGGCATGCTTGACAGCAGCGCCCAAGTGTAGGGGTGCCTGGACTCGAAGAATATTTCCTCGGCAGTGCCGATTTCAACGAATTCACCCGCATACATAACAGCCACCCTGTCTGCGACAGTAGCTACTACGCCCAAATCATGGGTAACATAAATAGTTGTCAAGCCGTGTTTCTTCTGCAAGTCCTTGACCAGATTTAGGATTTGCGCTTGGATTGTCACATCCAAGGCCGTTGTTGGCTCGTCGCAGATTAGAATTCTGGGTTGGCAGGCGATTGCGATGGAGATAACTACCCGCTGGCGCATGCCGCCTGAGAATTCGTGTGGGTATTGCGAATACCTTTTTGCGGCATTGTCGATGCCAACATCTACTAAAGCTTGGATAGCCCGCTGTTTTGCAGGTTTGCCTTTGAGGCCTTGGTGTATACTGACCGCTTCAGCGACCTGCTTCCCCACAGGTATCAATGGGTTAAGGGAAGTCATAGGGTCTTGCATGACTATTGCAATCTCTTTGCCTCTTATCTTTTGCCACTCTTCTTCTGCAGTTATTTTAGCCAGATCCCGTTGCCCGTAGGTAATTGTCCCTGACCCGATATAACTGTTTTTGTCGTTGAGGCCAAGTAAAGACCGGCAAAAAACACTCTTTCCTGATCCTGACTCCCCAACAATTGCCAAACACTCACCCCGGTTAATTGAAAGAGAAACATTCCTTATAGCATGGAGGCGCTCGCCTCTCAAGTTGAAGAATAAATTGAAGTTTTCCACACTCAATATCGTTTCTTGGTCCATTCTTGCCTCCCATTTTCATCTTTTCTTTGCTCAAGGTTATTTCTGCTTTGTCGAGAAGCGGAATGAAAGCGCCGCGCGCTTTTCTGGCGGAAATCACACCGCAGTGTATAAGGAACTACAGTCAAGCGGCTTTATTTTGCTATTTGTCTTCTGCGCCGGCCTGGTGTTTTCCCAGCGCATAAAACAAAAAAATGCCGTTGGATTGCATTGGTGACTGTTCTTGTGCCAATGGGGATAGCCCAATAGCACCCAGTTTTTTTTGTACCTGCACAATTTTTCCTGCTTTGTGTCTTTCTTTGTCAATTCTCCAGAAGCGGGGGGCTTTGAACAATCTGCACTTTAGTATATGTGGTTTCTGGGGTCGGAAGCATCTGCAAACGCATTTCCAACCACGTAAAATGATACAGTGACGATACAAAGGATAACAGCAGGGAATATCATCTGGTAGCGGAGAGTCGGCTCAAGTATTTTGTCAATGCCAGATATTACCAAGTTGCCTAATGACGGGATATTTAGCGGCAGCCCTAAGCCGATGTATGTCACAAACACTTCGTCTGAGATTGCTACAGGTATTGCCATCGCCATGCGAAGGGTAATAACAGAGACCAGGAAAGGGGCCAAGTTGTGGGCAACAATCCGCCACAATGTTGTGCCCAAGCATTTTGATGCCAAATTGTAGTCCCTATCCCTGATTATTACTACTTGGTTACGCACAAACCTGGCTGTCATAAGCCAGCCTGTCACACTGAGGGCTAAAATGATCGTGGGCACACTTGGGCGTAAAACATACGAAACCAATATTAGCACGAGGGTTTGCGGAATATTGTCAAAGACATTGTATAGCTCTGTGAAAATCCACTCAACTTTTCTTGAGAAACCCCAAACGATACCCATAACCACCCCAAGGGTGGCATCAATGCATGCGACTGCAAAACCGACAAGCAAGCTTGTCCTGGTTCCTGACCAGGTGCGTGACCACATATCTTGTCCGATGGAGTTTGTGCCCATGATAAACTCTTTGCTTGGCGGCAGGTTGCGCAGCTGCATGCCGACTTCTCCGTTATATATCAAAACAGGGTTCTTTGGCCTGGAAGCAGCGGCTGTAAAAATGTGAATGCCAAAATTGTGATTATTAGCAATAGGCAAAACACTCCAACCTTGTTTCGCCTGAAAATCTTTAGAGTGCTTTTCCAGTAAGCATATCCACTATAGGCAGTCTGCTCAGCCTTCTCTAAGTTCAAACCAGTTCTGGCAAACAGCTCTGCGCGCGCAAACTCGCTTTCAAAGCTTTTTAAGATTGGTTCTTCTAAGTTATCCGCAATGGCAGCAATCCTTTTTTTGTTGAATGCCATTAGCGGACCCCGCCATTGGACAATTTAATCCTCGGGTCAATAAACGCCATGGCAAGGTCGCCCACTAATACGCCCAAAATGCTCACAGCAGTAAAAACCAAAACCAAGGCTTGGACAAGGGTATTGTCTTGTCGTTTGATAGCGTCTACAAGAAGACCGCCCATGCCAGGGATAGAATAGCGGGATTCCACATACAGGCTTCCCATCAATGTGAGTATCAGCGAGGTCGGGATATACTGTGCCAAAGGGACAAAGGCATTTCGGAAAACATGCTTGCTACTAATTCTGGATGGGCTAACGCCCTTGGCCCTTGCTAAAAGCGCATAGTCCTTGTTGCTCTCGTCAACCATATATCGCCGCATCCACATGGCATACATCGCCATGTTAGCCAATGAAAGTGAGATGATTGGGAGTATCCATGTTTTTGGGTTGTCAGCAGAGTACAGCAAAGGGAGCCTTGTGAAGCGGTTGACCAGTTCTGTGCCGTAAATTTGGATAAAAAGGTGGTAGACTGCCTGTGGCACACTCTGTATTATTGTCACAAACGCGCTGCCTGCTTTGTCAGCTATTTTGGGCCCTTTTAGTGTTGCCGCACTTTTTGCCATTAAAATGCCCAATGGCAAACCAACAAGCACGGCAAAAGCCAGCGCAGACAACCCGAATAATAGGGATACAGGAGTTTTCTGCGCAATCAACTTCGTGATAGGGTAATTGACCCGGTACTTGTTTGACACCCCCAAGTCCCCTTTAAGGGTGTTTTTAAAAAAGCGCGCAAGCTGGATATGGATAGGGGAGTTCAACCCCAAGTTTTCTAGCCCAAAACGTATCTGGGAAGGTGTGAGTTTGTCAAAGTTGTTGAAATATCCTTCAATCGGCATTTGCCTTAACAGCAAAAACACTACACAAATTACAAGCGCAAGTGTCATAAAAGAAGATGCTATCCTTTTAATTGCATATTTTGCCATATGAAACCAATCCTTATTGCGGTACTAATTAGCTAGGCATTAGTCGTTTTGACATGATTAGCTTGAGCCAAAGATAATAATGCAAAACGAAACGCATGCAAGGAAAGGTTGCATGCATTCTACTTATTTTATTTTTGCTCAGCTTTCCATTCAGATTGCCATTTAGTGTACGCCGCTTCAAATTCGGAAGCGCTCATGGGTTTGTCAAGCAGTGAGACGCCTTTGAATCTGAACTGTGAGACGCCAAATGGGCTTGAAGGCACTGTGAAAGGATCAATCCTGTCTACTGTATATCCATTTGAGTCAACAGAAAAAGGAATAAAGAAAGCATGTTCAATTATGAAAGCCTCTGCCTTTGAAAACGCTTCGTAGCGCTCGCCAATATCAGAAACTGCCGACTTTGCGATGTCAACCAAACCATAGTATTCAGCGGCAAGGGCTTGGGTACTGGCAGTTTTGCTCGATCTAGGCTTGTCTCCAAGCATATTGTCTGCGTCTGTGTAAAAGAAGCCGTAGGAATTGCCATATGAGAATGGTTCTGCCCATGTTTGCGGGTCAGCGAAATCTGCGCCCCAGTTGCATTTCATGAAGGCATACTTTCCGCTTCTCCGGACTTCAGATAGGAATCCTGTTACAGGGCCAGCCTCAACGATGATATCAATATAATCTGATCCAAGTAAAGCTTCCAGTTGCTGTTCGACAACTTGGGACTCCTGCTCCCAGCCAGTTATGCCAGGGTTGAAGGGCATGAGGATCTTTATCGGGAAAGTGGCGCCGGCAGCCTCAAGCTCCGGAATAGCAGCCTCTTTGAAACTTAAAGCACGTTCGCTGTTAAAGGAGTCTCTGGCGCTGATATCTGCCAATGCCCTAAAAGACGTGTAGTCTTTGCCGTCAGTGGCTGCAAAAGCCACTGGAGTCACTGAGTTGTTTACCAGCATTTGTGGATTATATGGATCCTTGACTGTCAAGGCTTTGATCCTGTCTAGACCGTAAAACAATGATTTTCTAAAGTTCTCGTTGTTGACGGCGATAACCCAGTTTTCCGGCTCAAAAGCCGCATTAAACCTCGGCTCAAAGTTGAAGTTGTAGAAATATGAGAATGAGATATCAGGTTTGCTAGGCCTTACCAGGTCTTTAGTGTCAGCAGATGCCATCCATGCATCGAGAATGTCGGCGCTGATGTATGCGACATCAATCTCCCCATTCTTTGCCATAGTTGGCGCAAGCGTCACTTCATCTGCATTGAAAATATAGCTGATTTTTTCTATTGTCACATTGCCAGAATCCCAGTAGGAGGCATTTTTGGTAAGGGTCCGCTTTACATTTGGCTCAAACTCGCTGAGGATATATGCGCCATTAAACAGCAAGCTTTCGTTGTCTATGCCGAAGTTTGTGCCTTGTTCCTCAAGGAATGGGCCGTATACTGGCATGTAAGAATTGTATGACAAGCAAGAGAGGAAGAATGGGCATGGGCTCTCCATTGTATACTCAAGGATGTAAGTACTGACAGCTCTAACGCCAACATCATCAAATGTGATGAAACTGGCAGGATCTACTCCGTTAACCGCAAAGTATTCCTCTACATTGGCGGCTGCCCCATCCTGCACAGCATTTTCTGCCTCTAGAATAACGCCTGACTGGTCATAATAATCCATTGCGTTTCTGACAAACTCGTACATGTATTGGTTTGAGCTGTTTGTCCTGGCTTCATTGGAGTGCCTGGCTGCGTCAACCCAATCTTGTGCAGTGACTTCGGCTACTTCAGCGCTATCTTTGTCTACCCATTTCACGCCTTGGCGAATCTCAAAGGTCCAAATGGTGTAATCTTCATCAGCATTCCATCTTTCAGCCAAAAGCGGCACAGTATTGCCATATTTGTCATAGTCAATAAGCCCGTCAATGGTGTTGGCGAGCACTCTGTATTCGTTTGTGTTTCCTGTTGCGATGTAATCAAGGGTTGTAAATTCTGCGGGATAGAGGACTTTGTACTCGGTTGCATAGTTTTCCCGGCCTCCAGATTTGCCGCTGCAACCTGAAAGGGAAGAGAGCGTTAGAATGAGAGTTGCAAAAAAGAGCACAATCCGTTTCATTTTTTTCACCTTTATAAGTTTTGTGTTTCGTTTTAAATCAGCCAAAGGTCTCTGCCAGCCCTAGCCAGTCTTTCAGTGTGTCAATATGATATGATTAGCGAGCCCTTCGGAAAGCCTTTGATTCCTGTCCCCGGCGCATTCCCCAAGCGTATTATAGGTCCAGAAAACGCTGCCCCTCCGTCGAAGGGGTTGCTCTCGCAAAGCAAAGGCCCATCCAAGTCAGCCAAAGTCACAACCCTTGTAGCTGCAGCAAAGTGCGCGGCCGCCCCTACAGATGCCGCTCCTTCCAGCATGCAGCCGACCATGCAATCAATGCCGTATTCACCAAACAAGTCACGAAGCTTCACCGCTTGTGCAATGCCGCCGCATTTGTCCAGCTTGATGTTGGCCATGTCTGCGATCCTGCCAGTTATGAGCCTGATGGCGTCTCTTAACGAAAAAACAGCCTCATCGGCAAGTATTGGCACATAAGAGTTTTCGCTTACATATTTTAGCCCTTCAAAGTCTTTTGAGTTTACAGGCTGTTCTAACAAGTAAACATCTGCGTTTAGCTCCTGCATCTTGTTTATAATGCTCACAGCCTCTTTAGGTGAGTAGCCCTGGTTTGCGTCCACCAAGATTTTTATACCCGCCCCCACTTCTTTGCGAATTGCGGCAACCCTGGCAGCATCAGCCGCCTTGTCTTTGCCGGTTTTTACCTTGAGGATCGTGTACCCTTCGCCAATTGCTTCTCTGCAATCCTGTAGAGTCTGTTCCAATGGGGTTGCGCTTATGGTGATGTCAGTCTCAATTTGGTTGCTTGAGCCTCCAAGGAGCTTGTACAGGGGCATTGAGCATCTTTTGGCAAAAATGTCGTATAAAGCGATGTCAACTGCCGATTTTGCTGAAGTATTGTGCAATATACAATTTGAAAGGCGGGTTGTGACTTCCTCAAAACAGTCGAAGTCCATCCCTACAATGGCAGGGCGAATTGCTTCATCTATAGCAGCGACAATGCCTCCTTTGGTATCTCCTGTGACCAAGGCGGTTGGCGCGCTTTCTCCAATTCCAAAAGTCCCGTCAGCAAGCTCGACTTTTACCACTAAGCCCTCCAGCCAATCGACCCGCCTGACAGAAGTAATAAAGGGCTTTTTCAATTTGACTTGGTAAGAAGCAAGTTCTATGGAAGAAATTTTCATATTAACACCTCATTGGCTTGTCCACAGCCAGATGCTGTAAATGTAGCATTGAAGAGAAAAAAAAATTAGGGAATGCTGTTTCATGCAGCCCCTCATTAAAGCTTGTTTGCCAACAGCTTTCAACATATGTTTATCTTTGCTCAATGTGTCCGTTGCTTGTTTGTCGGAATTAGGTGTCTGAGTTTCGGCGTAGTTTTATCGCAGTGTTTCATTTTACTGAGCGGTAGCAACAAAATTAAAGTCATTTCTGGCAGTATAGGCAACTTGAGAAAATGGAGTGCGGTGAATTGCAAAACTAAATTCCATCGATAATATGCGCAAAAAGATGAACGGTTTGCTTTAAGTTCGCAAACATTTTTTATGGCTTTTATTCTTGAAATGGGAACTCAAAGTCAATAAAATGGTTTTTAAGGCGGCATAAAACGGCATAGCAAAGCACGCCAGGAAGGCTCTATAATGCAACATGAACAGATCTAAAACAGAGATGAGGTTTGGATAAGGACAATTCTGGGCAACGCAAGCGCTTCATTTCCATTTAGGGACGAAATCATTTCTGTAGCGTTCTCCCGTTTTAGAGGCGCATTGGGGTGGGGTTGCTGGAGAAAGCATCAACTCCACATGATCCTAGGTGGAAGAACCTTGATCCAGCACGTTTGGCAAAATGCCACTTATGTGCTCATGGTATTCTCAACATGTGGATTCATGCGAAGCTGCAAACCTGAATTGCTGGCAATCAACCATAGAAGGGAAGCGCGAGCCAGTTGAGGCGCTCAATTCAGGGCATAATAAAACAGAGCACTAGCATCCGGCAGCTTGGATGCAAATGTTCCAAGCATTTGTTGCCCACTGCCCGCACTCGGATTCGATGAGGAGGAGGCGCAAACCCCCACTGCTTTTGAAGCAGTGGGATTCTGCGCTGTGGTTTAATGAAAAAAACATATCCGCTCGTATTGGTCAATATATCAGTGCTATTGTTTGGCGCCGCTGGCTTGTTTGCAAGGTGGGTGTCGCTTCCTGCTGTCTTGATTGCTTTTGGGAGGGTGTCAGTGTCGGCCCTATCCCTATTTATCTACTCTTTAGCGACAAAACAGCCCATAAGAATTAAAGATAAGGCGATAACCATATTGCTCTCTGTAGCTGGCATCGTGCTGGCTGTACATTGGAGCATGTTCTTTTTGTCAATAGAATTGTCGACAGTCGCTATTGGGACAATCACATTCTCCACTTTCCCATTGTTTGTAACTTTTTTGGAGCCGCTGTTCTTCAAGGAAAAGCTTAAAGCGCGCAACATAGCCATGTCAATCCTCATTATAGCTGGTGTCATTGTCACAATACCCAGCTTTTCTGTAGTGGATCGGGCTTTTTTGGGAATTGCCGCCGGCATGCTATCATCACTCTCATATGCCGCATTGGCAATGCTAAACAGGTATTTCGCCAAATCATTTACAAGCACTTTCATCGCGTTATATGAGCAATCCTTTGCGGCAATTGCCCTTATCCCATCTCTGTTTATTGTCAAAGGCCACCCAACATCCCAAGATATAGCCCTTTTAGTGCTGTTAGGGGTGGTTATGACAGCTTTGGCACACACCTTGTTTATCTCAACCCTCAAAGACCTGACTGCGCAAACTGCAGGAATAACCTCGTCATTAGAAGCAGTGTATGGCATAGCCCTTGCTTTTCTTTTCCTTGGCGAATCGCCGTCAACCAGGGAGCTTATTGGCTGTGTGTTGATTGTTGGAACTGTGATGCTAAGCAACTTGGCTGGAGCCAAAAACAGCAGGGAGCTACAAGACGAAGCTTGAAATTGTCTTGCATATCTTTGCTATATCGGTTCTTGCCGCAAACTCAAAACAGACCTTGCCGACACCATTGAACCATAGCTCAAGCTTGCTATTAAAATCAAAAAAATCTGCAGTTGTAACTGAAAAGGTCTGTAGCCTTTTGTAGGGGAGGGAAGTGAAGTCTTTTTTCTTTCCCAGTGCACCTTGGATGTCAATAGCGATTATCCGCTTGTTTGTGAAAACTATGCCGTCCCGGACGCTTTGGAAGGATTCTATGATTTGTTCACCATCTACCATTATGGGGTCCACCATTTTGGAAAACGTAGTGTCCTTTACCGGTTTGAGCAACATAAAGATGGAATTGTTGAAGCTGATCATTATAAACACCTCATTTGCCAATTATTTTTGGATAGGTCCTTTTCAAATAATTTTCTGTTTCTTTCTTTCCCCAAGAACCGTTTTTTCCATATTGTTTTATAATACAACCCGGTTCCTTTGCGCGGTATTTCATATTTTAGGCAATATTTAAAGGGCAAGCACCGGCAGCCCGCTTAATATGCCGATTTGATGCCGTCAACGCCAACACTCTTCTCCTAAAGCCAAGGATGCAGTGCTGGAAAAGAAACTTGCCGGTTGCCAGCCTGAAGGCAATGATTGTATTGTCCACAGGAGAAATCAAATACTGCTGTTTGATGGTATGCGCATCAGCAGCCTTCACCCAGTTCGATTGGGCTTGTGTATTTGCCATTCTCTTGTTAAACTTTATAGACAGGTTACCATTTTTTTTGCCAGCATCCAAACCGCAATGTGTTTTCTTTGGCAGAAATGGCTAAGAAACTATGTATTTTGCCATTCCCCTACAAATATGTGTATTGAAAAATGGCAGTTTTCACGTTAAATTATTAAGTAGAGAGTATTTAGCAATAAGTGTGGGAAAATTTGGTAAATAAAATGTTCGGAGGATAGAAATGAAAAGAAGAATTGCGTTAGCAGTATTATCGATTATAGCGCTTAGCGCGCTTTTTGCCGGCTGCTCTGCTGGCAAAAAAGCTTTGCCCGACTTTAGCAAGTCAGGCAGTGAGCTTTTCGGATACCCGGCTTACACTGAAAAAGATGGGACATGGGCGATTTATATCTACATCTGCGGCTCTGATCTTGAGAGCCATGACCCTGACAAAGTCCCGCCGGATACGACTTTCGGCCTTGCCAGCATGGATATTGCAGAGATAACAGGAGTTAAAATGCCTAAGAATGTCAATATTGTAATGCAAATGGGGGGAGCGAAAAATTGGGCAAACAACCTTGACCCCACCATGCTCAACAGGGTCCTGCATAACTCTGATGGCACTGTGGATTTGCCTGCTGCGCCTTTGGCGAGCATGGGCGACCCTAATACATTGGCAGAATTCCTCGCTTTCTGCAACACATATTACCCTGCCCAAAACCAAGTAGTTATCCTGTGGGACCATGGCGGCGGCAGCTTGTTTGGTTTTGCCTCTGACGAGGTGTTTGGAAAGGATTCCATGTCGCTGCCAGAAGTAAGCAAAGCCTTTGAGGCAGCTCCAGCAGCTTCAGGCAGTTACGAAATCATTGGTTTTGACGCCTGCTTGATGGCTACAGTGGATGTGGTGGCTGCAGTCAAAGACTATGGGAATTATCTTGTCGCTTCCGAGGAGGTGGAACCAGGTGTCGGGTGGTATTACACAGGCGCCCTTGAAAACCTGGTTTCAGGCACCAGCCAAACGCCAGAAAGCTTTGCGAAGAGCATATGTGACTCCTATTACCAGGAGCTTTTGGACTTGTATACATACAACAAACGAAATTTCTACCAGACAGCCACTTTGTCGGTGATCGATTTAAAAAAATCCGATATGCTCACTAAAGCATATGAAGCGATGGCAAACGAAGCGCTCATTTTTGCGATTGACCGTAAAGAGGAGTATCTTTCCCAATTTGCCCGCGCAGCAAAAGCTTCAGAAAACTACGGCTACAATACTGCGCAAGACGGTTTTTTTGAGATGGTTGACCTTGGGGATTTGGTTGCGAATGCCTCTGAGTTGCTGCCTGAAAGCAAACCGCTGGTTGAGGCTGCCATCCAAGAATGCGTGGTGCACCAAGTGAATGGCCCTCTGCGCTCAAAAGCCACTGGGGTGTCAAGCTATTACTGTTATTCCGGCAAGCCAAAAAGCGTAGAATTTTATGAGGCGTCAGGGAGCTCAAAGGCTATGGCGTATTACCATGAATACAGCGTCAACGGCATTTTAAGCGAAGCCGGCATGGATTATGTGGCTGAGATAACAGCCCAAGCCCAAGCGAATATTTCAATATTGGCACCCACAGAAGGCTTGGGGTTGGACGGCACACCAGTTTTTCTAGATGCAGATGGGTACTGGAGCATCGATATTAGCCCGGAAAATGCCCAAAGCATCGCTTGTGTATACAATTACATGCTGTGGGATTCTGGTGGCGGAATGCAGGTGCTGTTTGGCTATAGCGACGAGATAGCGCCAAATTGGGAGTCGGGCGTGTTTTCAGAGCGCTACACAGGCCTTTGGGGATGCATAGATGACGCACAGCTGTTTCTTCAGCCAATAGCAACAGGAGATGGCTACACTGTCTACTCCTCGCCAGTGGTGCTCAATGGCGTTCTGCACAGCCTTTTTGTAAGCAAAGGCATTGGAGAAACAGGAAGCGCAGAATACACAATCCTTGGAGTCAGCAGAGCGCCTGATGATTCAGAAAAAAGCATGGATAACGGAGAAATGGCCAGTAAAGAAATGTTGCAATTGTCTGAAGGGGATGTCCTGGAGCCCTTGCATTACTTTTTGCTTAAACAAGATGATGGAAGCATCAAACCAGACGCATTTTCGGTCATGTCAATTAACATTGGCGAAGATCCGCAATTTTTCGAGAAAAGCCTTGGTGATGGACATTTCCAAATCCGATTTTGTATGGTGGACTATGCTGGCAATGAATACTCATCCCAACAAGGGGACTTCAAAGTGAAAAACGGAGTGATTGAGCGCGCAGAAAACTGGCAAGTGTTCGAAAAGCCTGCTAATGCCATTGCAGCGGTCTATGTCCAGCTCTCAGAGGAACAAATAAACCAGAACGCCCAGTCCCCATATTACATTGTTGTCCTAGAAAGCTTGGAAGATACAGCAGCTGCGAGGTTGGCCCTCGGGTTGCCATCTACAGAACTCCATGACCAAATGTCTGGCGACTTCACTACCCAATTGGTCTCAAACAATCCACAAATCGATTTGGGTGATTATGTGGGCGAAAGGCTTGTATATATCAATGGCACATACATTGATGGCAGAGCTGGCTACCAGAGGGAAGTAGTTTTGATGGTCGATGGCATTATGGCAGGAGAAGGGGGCACAAACTCGCTTAGCGCAGGAACTCTAAAAAAACAATAAACAAATAGCTAAAGGGGGCTCAAATCACATATTGGTCGATGCCCCCTTTTTTTTACGCCGGCATAGCAATCTTGGGCGCAAAAAAGTGAATATTCGTTTTTGCTTTTGAGTGTTCCCTGTTTATCGCATTTAAACTATATCTCGGAGTTATGGGGCAGGTTTGATAATTATTAAGAAAAGCCTGCATATGGAGGCTTGCAAAAACAGGTTGAGGAGTCGGATAGCTCATTAGAAACAATAAAAATAATGGAAACGGGCAGGGACAAAATTCGTTTAAATAAATGCATGGCATTGATGCTGTGAAGGTTTGGTAATAGACAGGAACTACGAGAAGGCTGCTGGCGGATCGCCAGCAGCACGGTAATCTTCGCATATAATTGTGCCCAAATGAAGGGCATAACTTTTCATCCCAGACGATTCGAAAGCACTTGTGAAAACTTTTGGAAGCGCAAGTTGCGAAGCGGCATGAAAAGTGGTATTTATGGTGCCAGTTACCTGGCTAATTTCAACAGGCAGCCTTCTGTCCAATATTTATATGGCGATTTCTTTACACTTATCCAATTTGTTGGTGTTGATCAGCCAGCCTCGCAGGATGCCATCAGGATAATTGCATGAACAATTCACTACATACGTGCCATTGATCTGGTTCACGCTATTATCCTCATGTATGTGCCCATTAAGCCAAATCATCGGTTTTTTATCCCAAATCCATTCTTGGGCTGCCCGGCTGCCAGAGCGGGATCCAGTTGCGAGCATATCACCTGCCCCATAAGGAGGGGTATGGGCGACAACAACAGAGTTGTTTCCAAGATCTCCAAACTTCGCAAGCTCATATTCGATTTTATTCTCGTTTGTTTCCCGGTTTGAGTTGAAAGGTGTTATTAGCACATGCTCGAAAGGGATTAAGTCAATGCCGCCAACAACCTCGCGTCTGCGTAAATAGTGTTTGTTGCCCTCTTCACCAATGTCAAACCAATCGTCATTGCCTAAGATAAACCATGAAGGTATAGATATGCTGTCCAATACAGCAGTTAAGTATTCGCAATCCTCTTTTTGTGCTTTTGATAAATGTCCTAGTTTGGGAAGCCCATTTTTGCCTCCAATGTCACCGCAGATAATTAGCATCTCTGCTTTTTGTGCAATTTGAGGCAATTTATCGATGATTTTTCTGTTCCCATGGATGTCCGATGTAGCGAAGATCTTCATTGTGAGACTCCTTATGCATTTCAAAAAAATACAGCGAAAACCAGTTGTTTTCCATCAATAGAATCAAGTATTTGTTCGGCTAGCTAACAGTTTTTCTGTGCTTTAAATAATGTAACAGAAAAAACACACAATATGGTGGCAAGTATCGAAATTTCTGAAGTTTTTTACCCTAGTTTGATTTACAGCTGCATTTTCAACCTTTTGCCATAACCGAATAACCTTTGGCTCTAAGGGCTATCAGTATTTTTAAAATGCTATGCTGTGAAGGGCACCTGCTCCAGCAATGATGCCTCTATACATACTTAGAGGCATGTATAACTTCACTGCAAAGGGCAGCATTTCTACCATAGCCATGACAGGCTTTGGAAACAGTCTGATATCAGACCATTTCACTATCGTTATGGGAAAACTGGAATCCTTGAAGGGCAAGCAATATCTTGCTCCCTGGAAAAAAACGATTTCTCTGCTCTGCAAAAACTAGTTTGGTGTTTGTTATGCAAATGCTATGTTAATATTGCATAGAGCCATCAATATTATTTTCCATTTTTAGCCCAAGCTGCACTTTTGTTTTTCGCTGTCGCCTATTTTATCATAAAAAGATCGCAATGCGCTTGGCTAAGCAGAGGATCAGTGTTTGCTTAGCAAAGCAGGTGGGCAATAAAAATTTATTATAGTCGCAGGCTATGAATCAACAATCAAAATGGTAGAATTTAATTGATATAAAGGTATCTGATGCGATAAAATATTTGTTAGCTGTGTTTTCGCAAATTTCGCGCTGTTGCCAAATCAGGCTGTAACATACTGCCTTTTGTTATTTTGCTCGCAGGCTTTATAGGGGCCTTTCCATGTTCAAGGTTTATTGATACGGGCAAATGGCAGCAATGTGATGGAATATCCAAATAAATAAATGAACCGAGATTTTTTTTAGGAGTGACACAATGGAAAAAAAAGAGTTCAAAGCTGAGTCAAAACGGTTGCTGGACTTGATGATCAATTCAATCTATACCCACAAAGAAATATTTTTGCGCGAGTTGATATCTAATGCCAGTGACGCGCTTGACAAGCGGTATTACAAAGCGCTGACTGATGAAGACATATCCTTCAACCGGGATGATTTCTTCATCCGTATAGAGATTGGCAATGATGCCCGGACCCTCACTATCACTGATACAGGAATTGGCATGACTAGAGATGAGCTTGAAAGCAACTTGGGCACAATAGCCCGAAGCGGCTCTCTGGATTTTAAGATGGAAAATGAGCCAAAAGAAGATATCGACATCATTGGTCAATTTGGGGTAGGTTTTTATTCTGCGTTTATGGTTGCAGACTCCGTGACTGTGCGCTCCAGGCAAGCAGATGCCCAAGAAACTTGGGAGTGGTATTCTGAGGGGGCTGACGGCTATGTGATAAACGAAGCGACAGATATGGAACCGGGCACAGTAATCACAATTGCTATGAAGGAAAACACTGAAGAGGACAATTTCGATGATTTTTTGGATCCCTACCAAGTTAAAAGCTTAGTGCGCAAATACTCTGATTTCATCAAGTACCCTATTAAGATGCAGACAACAAGCAGTGTCCCAAGCGAAGAAGGCGATGGGAGCTTCAATGAAGTAATTGAAGATGAAACCCTCAACAGCATGGTTCCCATTTGGCGCAAGAATAAAAACGAGTTAAAGACAGAGGACTACGAAAACTTTTATATGGACAAGCGCTTTGGTTTTGAGAAGCCCCTTAGGCATATACACGTAAGTGTTGAGGGAGTTATCTCCTATACCGCTATTTTGTATATCCCTGCACAAGCCCCCTATAATTTTTATACCCATGAATATGAAAAGGGGTTGGAGTTGTATTCAAACAGTGTCATGATAATGCAAAAATGCGCTGATTTGCTCCCTGACCATTTTGCTTTTGTGCAAGGCTTAGTGGATTCTCCAGACTTTTCTTTGAACATATCCCGGGAGCTGTTGCAACATGACCGCCAATTGAAATTAATTGCCAAAAGGATCGAGCGGGATGTGAAAAACGAGCTTGTGAAGCTTATGGATGAAGAGCGCGACGCATATGAGGAGTTTTTTGAAAGCTTTGGTCGCCAGCTGAAATACGGGGCTTATGCTGAATGGGGAGCCAATAAAGAGACCCTTCAGGATCTGTTGCTGTTTTATTCTTCGACAGAGAAGAAGCTATCAAGTTTGAAAGAGTATGTCTCGAGGATGAAAGAGGACCAAAAAGCCATATATTATGCTTCTGGCGAAACTGTTGACAAACTTTCCCGCCTGCCTCAAGCAGAGCGCCTGAGTGACGAAGGTTTTGAGATTTTGTATTTAACTGACGAGGTAGATGAATTTGCTATCCGTGTTTTGGGTGAATATGAAGAGAAGCCTTTTAAAAACGTGTCTGAAGGCAACTTTGACCTTGGGCAGGATGATAAGCCAGAGGAGACTGACGAGCAAAAAGACATTTTTGCCGCTATCAAGGAAGAACTGGGCGATAAAATCAATGGGGTAAGGGCATCAGTGAGGCTTAAGAGCCACCCTGTTTGCATTGTGACAGAAGGCGGGTTGTCTGTGGAGATGGAGAAGGTGCTTGCCCAAATGCCTGACAGCACAGGAGTCAAAGCCGACAAGTTTTTGGAGATCAATACTAGTCATCCGGTGTATGCCACATTGGAAGCAGCCTTTTCAGCTGGCGCAAGCACAAGCAAGTTTGCTGCTATTGCGCGGGTCTTGTACAGCCAAGCGTTGTTGATCGAAGGGTTGCCAATTGAAGACCCTATCGCTTTCGCAAACGACATTTGGGCAATTTCTGTCTAGTTATATTATATAAACCATGGGCAGTTTTTCAGGGCTGCCCATGCCTATTCTTAACGATTTTGATTTTTGCCTTGTGGCGGTCTCTCAAAGCAGCTTCGATTTTTTTTCTGCAAGCTTGTAGGGAACTGTCAAAAAATAACTTGAACAATTGAAGCAGAAATGGTATGCTATAAACAGAGTAAAGAGGTTATGGAATGAGTGATGTAATTGCTGATAGAATAATGACAATGTTACCAATACTGGACGAAAGACAAAAAAGAATATATTTAGCTAAAGAAGCCCAAGGGTTAGG
>WRIE01000026.1 GCA_009782875.1 Eubacteriaceae bacterium
TATCCTTGACTTGGCCCGTAAAACCATAGTCATTATAACATGGAGGTTTTGATGCTTTAGGCAACGACACTTCTTATCCTATTCTCCCCACCTCAGGTGGGGGTTTTAGATCTATCAAAATAAAAGGGCTGGTTGACGCGAAAGTCGAGGTTGTCAAGCGCAACGAGGCCCATATGTTCATAGTGCTTCCCAAAAGATGGATTGTTGAATGATCATTCAGATGGGCTGACAATTTGCCGTCATTTGTGGGGTATTGGGGGTTTTTGCAGTTTTCAGTGTTTACGGCTAAAAGCTGGTAACCACACATACTTAAGAGCCTTCTACCTGGCTAATCCAATATCCATGCCAATGCGCCCAGTGGATGTGTGAAGCTTCCCGCTGCAAAAAAAAAAAACTGCCAGCATAGGCAATAAAAAATTGGAAATGCGGCATTGCGGGCTAGCATGGGAACAACATTAGGCTTAAAAATTGAATCAAAAAAAAGGCACGCCGAAGAGGATTCGAACCCCTGACCTTTTGGTCCGTAGCCAAACGCTCTATCCAGCTGAGCTACCGGCGCATGCCAACGATTGCTATTTTAGCACAATTCGGTTGATTTGACAAGTAAAGATTTCCTTCCAACGAAAAATTTGTTTCGAAGTAAATTCCCAAAGCAAGTTCCACAGTGGACAATGTGTGGATTTTACTTGGGAATTTGCCAAATATCGTTTTGGGTGCATTGCCAAAAACATGTCCAGTATTCAACAAAAAAAATCTCTTTATCAAAAATTTGGTTGTATGCATTTGCAATCAAAGTGTGGCAGATGTGGCTTCGTTGGCGAATGAGGGAGCTTGGCTTGCGAGTTCCAGAACCATTGCCTTGCAATATTTGCATCAAAATGCGCAGATGCAAATTGGGTAAGCACGTCTATTATTTAAAGAAGCGCAGGAATGATTGGTGAGTGTTCTTTTTTTATGAGTAGATTTTGCATAGCTGTCTGTAGTTGACAACATAGAATATGGGTTTATAATGGAACTGACTTCAGGGCAGGGTGCAATTCCCGACCGGCGGTATAGTCCGCCTGCTTTAATTAGCTGAACCGGTGAAACTCCGGTACCGACGGTATAGTCCGGACGAAAGAAGGCAATATTTAATCTGCTTTTTTTTCGTAGCCGCTGATTCCAGTGGTCTTATTTTAATTCATTTAAAAGAGGAGAAAAAAGAAATTGAAGAACACAAGTAAAATGGTCACATTGTCAATGATGGCGGCTTTAGCCTACATATTCATGTTTGTGTCTAAGATGCTCAACCTTGTCTTTATCCCTTCCCTTTCATTTTTAAGCTACGATCCGAAAGACATCGTCATCACTATCGCAGGATTTATCTATGGGCCAATGTCGGCTCTGGCTGTGAGTGTGGTTGTAGCTGCAGTGGAGCTTGTGACTGTAAGCACAACAGGGATAATCGGATTCTTGATGAATGTATTGTCCACAGGAGGGTTCACTTGCACTGCGGCATACATATATAAAGCCAATAGGACAAAAAAAGGCGCGAATATCTCTCTAGCTTGTGCTGTGTTGATGTTGACAGTGTTGATGTGCTTGTGGAACATTATAGTCACACCAGCATTCATGAAGGTGCCCAGGTCCATAGTAATATCAATGCTGCTTCCAGGATTCATTCCTTTCAACATTTTAAAAGGCACATTGAATGCCGCTTTTATTCTAATACTATACAAACCTGTAGTTGGCGCTATCAGGAAAGCAGGGCTGCTTGAAGCTTCCGCCTCCGATGCATCACAAGAGAGCAATTCATCGGTGTTGCAATCAAGCCTAGTTTTAGGGCTGGTGCTGGCGGTTATCGTTATTCTAATCTTGATGTTGATCAACTAAGGCCTTGTTCTTTGTAAGAGTTTAGCCAGTTTATTATTCAATGCTGGATAATGATGATGTATACTACATAGTACATAATATCAATATCCAGCATTGGAGGTGAGCGCATGGGCAGATTTTTGAGAAAGCTGCAGCTGGCGACTGACTTTTACCAATTTTCTGTATGCAACGTTTACTATGAGACGGGGATGGCAGACAATATAGCTGTCTTCGACCTGTTTATCCGTAAAAACCCTTTTAACGGCGGGTACACGGTTTTCTCTGGATTAGAGAGGATTGTCGAGTTTATTGAGAGCCTCTCTTTCGAGGAGGAAGACTTGGCGATGCTGAAGGAGAACCACCCCGAGTTCTCCGAAGGGTTTCTTGACTATTTAAGGAACTTCAAGTTCTCTGGCGAGATTTACGCAATGAGAGAGGGGACAATTGTCTTCCCACAACAACCTTTAGTCAGGGTCACTGCGCCTTTGATCCAAGCACAACTCCTAGAAACTACATTGCTGGCTTTTGTCAACCATGAAGCGCTGATAGCGACAAAAGCATCCCGGGTATGTTATGCCGCTAGGGGCGATGCAGTTATTGATTTCGGGCTTAGGAGGGCGCATGGCACAGAAGCCGGGCTTTTTGGGGCGAGAAGCGCAATTTTAGGCGGGTGTATCGGCACAAGCAATGTCGAAGCAGAGTACCGGTTCGGAGTTGTGTCGAAAGGGACTATGTCCCATGCTTATGTGATGAGCTTTGACAGCGAGCAGGAAGCTTTTAGGCGTTACGCTGATATAAACCCCGGCAATGTGACTTGTTTAGTGGATACCTACAACACCTTGCGTAGCGGTGTGCCAAACGCCATAGTGGTCTTTGAAGAACTCCGGGAAAAGGGAGAGCTGTTTGGCAATTACGGCATACGCCTTGATAGCGGGGATCTAGCATATCTTTCAAAGGAATCTCGAAAGATGCTCGACGACGCTGGTTTTTTTGATGCCAAGATCACTGCTTCCAGCGACCTCGATGAATACTTGATATACGACTTGAAATCACAAGGCGCAAAGATAGATTTTTGGGGTGTTGGAACAAAAATGATCACTGCTTATGACAACCCGTCGCTTGGTGGAGTGTACAAACTTTCTGAAATTCGCAAGGATGGAAGGATTCTACCAAAAATGAAGCTTTCCAATGACCCTTTCAAAGTTACTAACCCCTGTTGCAAGAAAGTAGTCAGGTGCATTGATGATGCAACAGGAAAAGCGACAGCTGACTTGATTATGATCGACGATGAAGTGATAGACACTTCCCAGCCTCTAAAGATTTACCATCCGTACTACTCCTATAAACAGCGGACTATCAAAGGGTTTTCTACAATGGATCTTCTTCAATGCATCTATAAAGACGGAGAGCTTGTATACGAACTTGAACCGCTGCAAGAAGCTAGGGCATACCATGAGAGCCAAAAATCGCTTTTCTGGGATACGGTGTTGCGTTTCGTAAATCCAGAAGAATACCATGTGGATTATTCCGACAAGCTCTATGATATTAAAAAAGAGCTCTTTGCGAAAGCAAGAGACGAGGATTCTGACAATTAGAGTTTATATGCAAAAAGTTTAATAGCTTGAAATAAATACCCATAACTAGTCAAGCATATTGATATGGCCAAAATTAAAATAAAGCTTGAAACGCTTTACAGATTGAGGCTTTTCCCAATTGGGCAGCAACTTAGTTTTAAGTTAAGTTTAGGAAATTCCAGAAATGCTGTGGAGCGGTTGGGAACTGCACACCCAAGCTCTTGCCTGCTGGGATAAAGCTGGAAAGCTTGAAACCGCAACATTGATAATTTGCCACAATTGAGTGCTTGCTTGTTGAAATAACCAGCAAAGTTGCACTTCCAAAAGAGAAACGCAAAAACCACAGATTGCAAGTTGCCAGGCAATACAGGGCTCCATTTCTGAGGTTTTTGGCTTAGCAGATACCAACCAGATAAGCAAGTTGTACATCAAGCTCAAATTTTGGCTGTGGCATTTTACAGGCTTGAATGCATCATAAAGCATAGCAATCTGGAGTTGCTTTTGCAGTGCTTGAAAAGCAACTTGAGTATAAAAAATGGATAAATTGAACTATTAGCAGCAATTATGGAAAGGCAGGGAAAATGGACAAGAAGAAAGTCTGTGTATTTTTTGGCGGAAAAAGCGGGGAGCATGAGGTTTCTCTGCGGTCTTCTTCAAATGTTATAAACGCGATCGACACAAACAAATATGAAATCCACATGATCGGCATCACCCACGATGGAGAGATCGGGGTTTTTGACGGTCCTGTAAGCATGTTGCCTGATGGCAGCTGGAACAACCCTTCTAACTTCACAAAAGGGCATGTGGTATATGAGACCATTGCTGAAAGCGATGTAATGTTCCCTGTTATCCATGGAACTTTCGGGGAAGATGGAACGCTCCAAGGCTATTTCGAGATACTAGGAAAACCCTATGTAGGCTGCGGGGTGCTTGCAAGCGCGCTAGCTATGGACAAAGACCTTTCGAAAAAGCTCCTTGATTACGAATCAATCCCCACAGCAAAAGCTCTTGTGTTTACTAAGCGGGATATCGATGCGGGTGAAAAAACTTTAGCCGACAAGGCAATATCAGCATTTGGCCTTCCTGTTTTTGTGAAACCGGCAAATCTAGGATCCAGTGTCGGGGTATCCAAAGCACATACAAAGGATGAGCTTGCAGAAGCCCTGGTTGAGGCTGCCCGTTATGACGAGAAAGTGCTTGTTGAGGAATATATTGATGGCAGCGAGCTTGAGGTTGCTATCTTGGGAAACAGTGATCCTGCCGCCTCAAGTGTTGGAATGATAATACCATGCAATGAGTTTTACGATTATGAGGCGAAATACGAGTCAGGAGACGACTCAGAGATTATCATCCCTGCCCCCATTGATGGGCAGATTGCCGAGAGCATCAAAACATATGCGATCAAGGCATATAAAACTCTTGGCTGCAGCGGCCTTGCAAGGATTGATTTTTTCTTGGCCAAAGATGGGCGTGTTATACTCAACGAGCTAAACACCATGCCCGGCTTTACAAATATCAGCATGTACTCAAAGCTGTGGAATGATAGCGGTGTAGGCTATGGCGAGCTTGTCGATTCGCTGATTGGCCTGGCGCTGGAAAGAGACAAAGAAAGAAAGGGTTTGCTATTTAAAAAGCAATGATCTGTAAGAAGCTATGCAACTAAATTTATCAATCAAAAGCAGGCTTGATGCTGAAAATGCGTTGAAAGCGGAAATAGCAAACGCGCTTGAATCGCTTTTCAACGGCAATGAAGAAATCACTGAAGCGCTAAACAGCTTGGAAATAGAGATTGAGACACCGAAAGACGCTTCCTTCGGCGACTTTTCCACAAATGTGGCAATGAAATTTGCCAAAACAGCTAAGATGGCTCCAAAGGCTCTTGCTGAGGCCTTGATTGGGCAAATTGATTGCCAGCCTGCAATGATTAGAAGCGCAGACATTGCAGGCCCTGGTTTTATTAATTTCACAATGGCAGAAGAGCTTTTCGCAAGCTACTTGATAAACGCCTTGGAGCAAAAGGGCGATTATGGAAAGGTCGTTTTGCCTGAAAAAAAGCGTCTGAATATGGAGTACGTGAGCGCCAACCCAACCGGGCCACTCCACATCGGCAATGCCAGGGGGGGCGCCATTGGCGATACCCTCGCATCAATTTTCGAGTGGGCAGGATGGGAAGTGACCAGGGAGTTTTACTTGAACGATGCGGGAAACCAGATATTGAAACTCTCAGAGTCTATATATGCAAGGGCTATGGATCATATCGGCAAGAGCTTTCCCTTCCCAGATGATGGCTATAAAGGGGAAGACGTGATTGACTTGGCTATTGCTTTCAGCGATTTATACCCTGGCTTTGAGAACGGGGAGCCTAGAGAAGTGATGGAGCAAATGGCAGCCTTCGCCCTTGAAAAAAATAGCGCAGCAATGGAGCAATCACTGGCTGGCTACAATATCCACTATGATGTGTGGTTCAAAGAGTCTTCCCTGCACTCAAACGGAGCCATAAGCAAAGCCGTTTCGCTTCTCGGGCAAAACAACGCCACATATGAGCAAGGGGGGGCGATTTGGTTTAAAGCGACAGAGTATGGTTGCGACAAAGACGAGGTGCTAATCAGAAGCAATGGCGTGCCCACATACTACGCAGCTGACCTTGCATACCACTTGGACAAGCTTGTAGAAAGAAAATTTGACCTTGCCATAAACATATGGGGAGCTGACCACCACGGCCATGTGAAAAGGCTCCAGATGGCTCTTGCAGCCGCAGGCATTGACCCTGCAAGGCTCCAAATTGTGATTATGCAGCTTGTTCTGGTAACTGGGGTTCGCCAATCGAAAAGAAAAGGCGACATATTTACATTGTCGGATTTAGTTGAGGATGTCGGTGTAGATGCTACGCGTTTCACCTTCAACTCTTTTAGCCCCAGCACCCATATGGATTTTGACCTAGAGTTGGCAAAACAGCAATCAAACGAAAACCCGGTTTTCTATGTACAGTATGCCCATGCAAGAATGTGCTCAATAATCCGAAATCTTTTATCTATTAATGAGAAAGGCCTTGCCCCGCCTGATCCCTTGCGGCTTGTGGAAAAACAGGAACGAGCGTTAATCAAGCTTATCAGCAGCTTCTCAAAAGAAATTGCTATGGCGGCAACTGAGCTGGATTCCTCGAGGATAGCCAAGTATGCTTATGACCTCGCCACATGTTTCCACAGTTTCTACAATTCATGCAGGGTGATTTCTGAAGATGAGGTCTTAATGGCTTCAAGGCTGGCTTTAGTTGAAGCAGCTAAGCATGTCCTGCATAGTTCCCTGTCCATAGTTGGGATCACAGCCCCAGAATCAATGTAGCAAGAGGGCGCTTGGTTATAAACATGCGCCCTCTTTTGTTATCTGGATTGCCCTGCCATTTTAACCTTGTCAAGCGTGGCGGGTTTGTTGTGTAGGATCAAAAGCTTAGTAAATACAGCGGCAAAGGGGTCCTAATCGAAGGCCTCTCCATTATATCAAGTTAGCGAAATCGCTGGCCGGCTTCGCCATCTTGATAGAAAATAAGAGGGAAATAGCAACTTGGCAGGAGATGGAGCTGGCAAGAAGGGAGTAAGATGCACACAGCCCACATTCTTAGTGTTGGGGAAGATATGGAGAAGGCGAACAATCTTTCCGCAATTGTGTGGGATTCTAAGATCGGGCTCTTGCAGGCATGTGCCCGCTTGGGAATAGCCCGCAAAAGCGGGCTGAACTGAAAAGACCCTCGGCAGAGGGGCGCCAAATATAAAAAATGAATTGAGCACTACCAAACTCAATAAAAACTAACAAGTCTGCCGTGTCTGTGATAGCCATGGATACAGCTTTCTTTTTATTGGCTAAATCATCATGCCCATTTGCCTATGGTTTACTGCGCATTATTGATTGCTGTGAATTTCCAATATCTGCATATGCGGCAGAAATAGTTAGGGCAACCCAATTAGCGCAAGACTGGCTTCAAAACTGATACCCGGATGATATAGGCGTGATGATTATTCGGATATAGGATTGTTGACAATTGTAGTTGTTGACCTGACAGACGGTCGAGTGGCTGAAATAAAAGGGCAGTTTCTGACCCAGACAGAATTGGATTTGCCAGTGGAAAAATATTCTTATAACGAAATGCTTTTTGCAATGATAGAATAATAAGAAGCTTTTCAGTAAGATCTGGATCAGCTCGAATCTATTCTGCAGGCATAAATGACTCCAACAACTGCATAAGGTTTGAGGCGCAGGCGGATGTCTTGGACAGCATTTCAGCAAAATATGAAAAATCACATGGGCAAATGGTCCGTGTTCGAATAGGCGAGCCGGTTTACGATCTTTTCGGTGGATCGCTTGAAGATATTATTATTGACGCTGCTGAAAAGGAATTCCTTACACGGCCAAGGATTTATATAGCTGCGGCACTTTTGGCGGTTGTGATAGTCTCAATATTGTTATTTGCCAAAACAACAACGGCCTATCAAACAGTAAATGGAAGTCGCCGCAAGCAATACCCTCGGCTCAAACAAACAACTCTATTGGCGGTCATTGCTCCACACATATATCCCCAGATTCCGATCCGTTCAAGTTGCGGATTATGTGCAGCTAATTATAAATCTGTGTCAATACTCCAGCAAGAGCTTTTCATTCACAACCTTTCTAATAGGAGGAATACGCAAAAAGCCATATGCGCAAATAGACCCTGCTAGGTTTAAAATGAAGTCATCGATATCGCAAAAACCACTCCTCAGCACGAATTGGAGTATTTCAATTGTGATAATAACTCCTGCCACTGCGATTGTGAAATGAAAGGCTTTGCGCATCTTGTTGCTCACTAGGGGCAAGAGTAGCGACAAAGGCATAAATGCCAGAAAATTTCCAATTAAGTTAAGCGCCATATCTTTGAATGATACTCTATTTGCAACCCAACCATTGTAAAACAGCTTGATCGTCTTGAATGGCTTCAAATTCATTTTGCTGGAGAAATAGCTTTTTAAAAGCGCAAAATTCCAATTGAGCACATTTGACGGGTAACGGCCGTACCTTGGGTCAATCAGAGTCAAGTTTACAATTAAAAATGTATACAAAGCCAACATATAGACAGCTATCATTTTCATTATTATTTTTCTTGCTTTTTTGCTGATGCTGCCAGATAAAATGCGCCCAGAGGCATAGACAAACGCGCAACTTAAAACAAGCTGCAGGATCCGTGATATGTCAAAGTTAAAATAACGGATCTCGTTTTTGAGATATATGTATAAGAAGATTATGCCGGTCGATAACAAGGCAATCGATACGAGCCCTTTTGCAGAATTTTTCACCAAACTATAAACCGCCTTAAATGAGTATTTGTTAAGCCAATTAGACTACCCTCTTATGGCAAGAGGCTTTTAGTTGTTGCCTAAAACTTTTCCCATTATTGCGCAATTCTGCCTTGCTTTAAAACAACAAAAAAAGCCGTTAGCTGCACACACATGGTCAATATTATACTCTTGCTTTTTTTGATATCAAATCAAATGGATTCACTGGCCATTTTTATTGGTTCTCTTAATTCGCGAATTCTCCAATTTTCCTATCGCATTTATAATGCCTATCGCTAAAAATATCATGTATTGGCTTATATTCCTGCATACAGCGAGTAGATAGCCAATCCTCCAAATGTATGGTAGAATGGGTGCGCTTAGTCTTGTATACATCAAATCCCATGACAATTGCTTTATAAAGGAGGGGCGCAGTTCTCCCGCTATCCAAAAGCCGGGAATTCTTTGGCGCCAGATACAATGAAAATTTATATCTCAGTAGACATAGAAGGTATTAGCTCAATAGCCCATTGGGACGAGACAGAAGCTAGCCCAGGCGGCTCTGCTTACAGCGCTTTTGCAGAGCAAATGACCCAAGAGGCAAACGCAGCGATAATTGGCGCGCTAGAGGCTGGCGCCAGCGAGGTTTTGGTCCAAGACGCCCATAACACAGCCAGAAATATAATTCCCTCTCTGCTTGAAAAAGAGGCAAAACTCATGAGGGGATGGCCTGGAAGCATTTTTTCTATGGTTGACTTTGTAGAAGGCTTTGACGGGGTTGCATATATTGGCTACCATTCGCCAGGCGGCTCAAACTCAAGCCCCTTAGCCCATACAATGACCACCAAAGCCCTAGAGGTCAAAATCAATGGCATCAGGGCAAGTGAATTTTCTATAAACTGCCTATCTGCTGCCCGAAGGGGCGCAGCTTCAATCTTTCTAAGCGGGGATGAGGGCATTTGCAACGAGGCAGCCGCATTCGCCCCTGGGTTGATTGCTGTTGCAACCAAGACAGGCAAGGGCAACTCCATTGTTGGCATCCATCCCCAAAAGGCTATCGATTTAATCCAATCTGGAATGAAAGAAGCAGTTGAATCACTTAAAGCCGAAAAAATCAAACCAATTGCAATGCCAAGCGCCTTTGAGGTGGAGATCATGTACAAAGACCATGACAGAGCCTACTACAACAGCTCTTATCCTGGAGCAAAGCTTGTTGATGAGCGGACTATCAACTTCAAAGCGGTTGATTGCCTCGATGTCATGGCGTTTTTCCACTTTGTTCTGTAAAACTTGTTTTTTCTCAGCCATGCCAATGGCTGTTTTTTAATTGAGAAGCTGTCCTGCATCTTTGTTAGTCATACTGGTTTTTGCATTGCAGTATCATAACAATAGTAGACTATGCCTTTGGCAAAAAAGCGGGGAGCTAGACTAATAATGGCTAGATACATAATTAGGCGAACTATCTCGGCAATGGTGACTCTCATTTTGGTGAGCAGCCTAGTTTTTATTTTGCTTCGCAAAATGCCCATCGAAGGGTATTTCCACAATTTCGAGAAACTGACCCCGTCGCAAATTAATATCGGGCTCGAAAACATGGGGCTTAATTCTCCAATACATATCCAGCTTTGGCGTTTTTTTTCCAACCTGCTAAAGGGGGATTTGGGAGTGTCCAACAAATACAGGATCAACTTTCCAATTTCGAAGCTGGTTGCAATAAAAATGCCTACTTCCCTCTTCTTTGGCTTGATGGCAATGGGCCTTTCATTGCTGTTGGGCATCCCATTGGGAATGGCAATGGCGAGGAGCGCAACCTCCCAAAACAGAATCAAAACAATAGATATCGCAGGAAGCGCTTATATCACGTTGGTGCAAAGCATACCAAAATCTATTTACCATCTGTTCATCCAAATATATGTGACAGAGCTGGTCAACAAGTTCACCCGCCTGCCCTTTTTATACTCTGCCAACAACCCGAAAACATGGGTATTGCCAATCATTTCTTTGTCATTGTCCGGCATAGCGAGCTATGCAATGTGGACGCGAAGGTATATGGTGGACGAAAGCTCCAAGGACTACACCCTTTTGGCTAGGGCAAAGGGGGTTTCGCCGGCAAAAATCTCCTCAAGGCACATTATGCGCAACGCCATCGTCCCTTTAGTGCAAGTTATGCCCTCATCTTTCGTTGGCACTTTTATGGGAAGCCTGTACGTTGAGTCCAGATACTCCATTCCTGGAATGGGAGGGCTCTTAGTCGAAGCTATAAAGCGCCAAGACAATACTTTGGTCCAAGCGCTAGTTTTAATCTACACCGCCCTGAGCATCTTCGCAGTGCTGGCAGGCGACATAGCAATGGCAGCCGCAGACCCCAGGATAGTCCTGTCCAAAGGAGGAACGCGTTAATGGCATTTTCCAACAATAAAATAAAGGCTATAGTTGAACGCCTCGACAAGCCAGCCACTAAAGGCTATGACATAATCCATCGGGAATCCTTGTTTAGCCGGGCAAAAACTTCCCCGGGATTGGCAGAACAGCCCGGCTATACAGGGTATGCTTATTGGAAAAGCACCCTAAACATATTCAAGCGCAACACGGTTGCAATGTTTTGCCTTGTTTTGATAATATCAATCACATTATTCACTTTCATGCAGCCATTTCTTCCCGGCCATAAAGACCCGGCAAAAATACATAACAATGAAAGCGGAATGCATTATCGCAACCAGCCCCCATCATTGCAGTTCCTAATGGGGACAAACTCAATTGGCCAAGACCTTTGGTCCAGGACTTGGGCAGGGGCAAGAACCAGTTTGGTGATCGGATTTGCAGTGTCAACCATTGACACGGTGCTGGGAGTCGCCATGGGCATCATTTGGGGGTTTTCCAGAAAGATTGAGTGGCTGTTCACTGAGTTATACAACATTTTTGACAACGTGCCACAGACTATCCTCCTTATTCTTGCATCCTACATACTTAAACCAGGAATTTTGACCATCATCCTGGCACTCAGTTTGACAGGCTGGCTGGTTACGGCCCGCTTTATCCGCAACCAGGTAGTAATTATCAGGAACAGGGATTATAACCTGGCTTCACGGTGCCTAGGAACCCCTGTGTGGAGAATGATGCTCAGCAACTTGGCGCCATACCTGGTGTCAGTAATAACCCTTCGCATGGCTATGGCTGTGCCAGTAGCCATATCAGACGAAGTGTTTGTCAGCTATATCGGTTTAGGCTTGCCACAAAACATTCCGTCCCTAGGCAACCTTATCATATCGGGAATCGACAAGCTCTTGGAGCCTTCGCTAAGGCACCAAATCGCATTCCCTGCGTTGATACTCTCTACGGTCACTGTCTGCTTTTACGTGGTCGGCAACGCTTTTGCTGATGCTTCAGATCCGCGAAACCACATTTACTGATTTTGAATTGTTATTCGAGGGAAAGGAGTGGAATTTGTAAATATTAGCGCTAGAATATGAAGTATAGGAACAACAATGGCATAATCTGAGCGGCTTTATGCAAAACATGGGGATTTAGTGGAATTGCTACACATACCTATTGGACAGACTGGCTAAGTGGATAATGGGCTTCAATGCAGCCACAAAACCTTGGGTATGCAGGAATAAGCAACGGTTTCGCTAAGGCATTCCGGCAAGTATTTCGCATCGTTTTGTATTGGCACGGCGACGGCATCAAGCCTGTAAATGTGGGGAGCCCACATTCCTCTATGCAGGAATTTGCTTTGAAAGGGCACAAAAATGGGAAAAGCGCTTATAAACGTAGACATCGCTTCTTTGTTCATACAACCTAGCGAGCATTCTGAGCTGGCTGACGAAGTATTGTATGGAATGGCAGTCGATTTGCTAGACAGGGAAGGAAGCTATTTTCAAGTTATGACACATTACCAGTACGAGGGGTTCGTCCATGAGAAATGCTTGATCAACGACGATGAACACACAACGGATTGGCTTGAAAAAGATAAATACACCGTCCTTTCCCCCTACTTGGATATTAAAGAGGAAGCCTCTGTATTGGCGCCTGCGCTCATCAGCGTGCCAAGGGGAAGCATCATCGCAATTGAGAGCAATTTTGGCGGTGTCAGCGATGGATGGACAAAGGTGGGGCTGGCAAACGGAACCAAAGGATATGTTAGAAACAAATGTATCGCTCCTGAATCCAAGCATTTTAGCTTGCAAGACGAGCAAGAATTGCGAAACAATATCTGCTCCACCGCAAAGACATATCTTGGCTCCCAATACCGTTGGGGAGGCAAGACTCCATTGGGCATCGACTGCTCCGGGCTTTGCTCAATCGCATACTTGCTGAATGGCAGCACTATATACAGGGACGCGCACATTGTTAAAGGTTTTGACATGAAGCAAATCCCATTGGCAAGGATAAAGCCTGCAGACTTGCTCTTTTACGATGGCCATGTTGTGATGTACTTGGGCGAGGGTTTATATGTGCACTCGACTAGCCACAAGGACAGCGCGGGGGTTGTGCTGAACAGCCTCGATCCAGACAACCCGCTATACCGGGAGGATCTGGATGAATCTGTTATCAGGTACGCAGGCACGATATTTGATTGAATTGGGGTTTGAAAGGGAGAATGCCCGGCTTTTAGATTTCGACAGCTGTGCTCTCCCCCCTCTTTACTAAGCAAGTGACGATTTTCTCTTTATAGCCACCCAGCCCAAGATCCATTGCTAAACGGTTTGGCACTGAGATGTCATCGCCGAAATGCATTGGCACAAGCCACACGATGTCCTTTGACTCTAACGCATAGGCCGCAGCCCAAGAAAAGGCTTCGCCCAAGCGTGGATCCACAGGCACAAAGGCTACATCAATCTTGCCTTCGATTTTGTCCAACTCTGACTTGAACGATTCTTCTTCCTTTTTTTGCTCTTCAACGCTATCTTGCCCCCAATGCCACCAATTCAAATCACCGCAGTGTAAAATCCTCGCTCCGTCAATCTCAACTAAAAAAGACACTCCGGCATCTGTTGAGCCATACGTCAGGATTCTGCAATCATCCACTAGGTTGTGGGATTCTCCTGGCGATACTTCATATATGGCTGATGGGCTAGTGTCTTCAGGTTTGGCATTCACATCGCTTGACAAGATCCACCTTGCCTTCTTTGCATGTTCGCCAAAACTAAAAATTAAAGGATCATAGTGGTCAGGGTGGCGGTGGGATACAAAGACAAGCAAATCTTCGCCTTTAAATTCCTTTGGGGTTGGAGCCCCATAATCAATGCCTTCATATTGGGGCATATGCCTCCAATAGTCAAAAACCAAGACATGCTTCGGCGTTTTGACCAAAAAACCGCTATGGTGCAACAAGGTAATTTCAAGTTTCATTATTGGCTCCTTGCTAGTTATTATATAGCATTTGCCATCACAGTTGAAAATTATGCTGAAAAAACTGCATGCCTTCTCTGGCAAATCCAAACTTTTTTGAATATAATTGAATTAAAACCAATTAAGGTGTGCAGCTTGCATGCTGCTCGCCAGCTTTAGGAGGAGAAATGGCTGAAGATCTGCAGAAACGCTATGACGAAAGAGTAGAGCGTTTTCTTGTTACTGCGAACATGAACGAGCCCGACCGGGTACCGATTTTAAGCCAGGTGCAAACTTGGGCTATAAGCCAAGCTGGCTACAAGTTCGAGGATCTGCTGGAGAATTACGAGCTTGAAGCCCAAATCTACACCAAAGCCAATGACGGCTACTATTATGACGGCTGCTTTATAGCTGGAATCAACCATCTTGTCAATATCGGCATTGAGCTTGGCAGCCACACATTTTTTATATCGCCAAATGCTGTGACACTCCAGCATAAAGAGTCCTCCAGCATGAAAGAGGACGAGTATGACGAGTTTATAGCTGACCCTATGCGGTTCTTTGCTGATAAAATCGCTGTAAGAAAAGTAAAAGCTTTCCAACAAGATGACGAGGAGGCTGTTTACAAGGATCTCGAAAGGCTTTTTGACAAAGCAGCGCAAATCCGGCAGTTGGCGCTTGTAGGGCCGGCTTTCAGGGAGAGGATCGGTTTGCCCATAGTGACAAGCGTTTCCATAGCCCACCCAATGGACAACTTCTTTGATTTTGTCAGGGGCTTTATTCCTACAATGACTGATATGCGCCGCAGGCCAGAAAAGGTTGCCGCTGCCCTAAATGCAATAACTCCCTTTTATGAACGGAGCATACCGTCAAGCCCTGTGGCGCCATTCCCATGGACTGTGGACACCCACCATATAGCCACATTTTTAACAAAGGAGCTCTTTGAGCGCTTTTACTGGCCATTTTACCAAAAAACAGTTGAAGGATGCTTTAATGCAGGAACAAAAATGGTCTCGTACTTTGAGGGGCCATGGGTGCAACACTATGATCTCCTTGATGATCTGCCAAAAGCAAGCATAGTCGCTGCTGTGGATCCGCAAGATATTGAGGGATTCAAAAAACGCTTTGGAGGCAAACAAGCATTTTTTGGCGGCTTGCCAATGAGCATGGTCAAGTACAACTCTGTGGCTGAATGCATAGAACAGGCAAAGAAGGTCCTCGACATTGCTGCGCCAGGTGGCGGCTATATCTTCAGCTTTGAGCAGGGGTTATTGTCGCCCAACGATGTCAATGCCGACACTCTGCGGGAAGTTAACCGATATGTAGCAGAAAACGCCGTTTACTAGTTGCTAATGGTTGCCCATATTCCGGCTCTAGCCGGTCTATGGGTATTGTTTTTTATCCGGTATATTTTGGGAATTATTAATTCACATTCAATTTTTTCGTTCATGTGGATTCTTATGCAATCGCTGATGCCTAAAGAAAAATCCCATTAGGGAATGCAAGCAATATTAAGCAATGGCTTCTGCCCCCCAGCTGCTAATCCACAGTTTCAATTGAAAGCAAAAACCGTTTTGGGGACTGCTTAGAATCGCGCTTTTTGAGTTGGCTAGGTTAACAATATAAAGCTGAATTAGACTAATTGCATAGTTAATATCGGATTTCAACTTCTTTTGCCGTTATTTAAGCAATAACAAACTCAATTTTAATTGTGCGTAAAAATACATAATGCAAGTGATTAATGCAACTTTAGTCGCTTTTATCTTGTCTATATTCAGACAAAGAACATCTCAAAATAGTACAAATCCTCACCATTATGCGGATTTTAAACATTTTTCTTGACAATTTCTTCTGTATAGTATAAAATATCGACATTATCATTGCGCATAATTATTCGATTGGCAATTGGCATTCCTGTATTTTTTAATTAATTGTCGTGTATTAGTGTCGCAGTTTTAACCTATTCACTATATACTGGCATATATGCGTAATAATTAGCTTCGCTTCTGGAGACAAAAATATGATACAGCTTGTTAACGTTAATAAGTCCTTTGGCAATAACCAGGTTCTGTTTAATATAAACTTGGATATCCCAGAAGGGGAAAAACTCGTAATCATTGGTCCTTCAGGCTCAGGGAAATCTACCTTGATCCGCTGTATCAATGGGTTGGAAGAAGCTACAAGCGGCCAAGTTTTCCTCGACGGGGAAGAGCTTACAAGAAAAAACCATACCAAGCTTGTTCGTAAACATTGCGCGATGGTCTTCCAACAATTTAACCTTTATCCCCATTTGAGCGTCATGGGCAATATCACAATCGCTTTGACTTTGCTGCAAAAAAAGTCAAAAAAGGAAGCAGAGCAAGTCGCTGCGCATTACTTGGAGCTTGTTGGCCTGACTGAAAAAGCCAACGCGCATCCGCCACAGTTGTCCGGAGGACAACAACAGCGCATTGCTATTGCCAGAGCTTTAGCTACCCAGCAGAAGATCATCCTCTTTGACGAGCCAACCTCGTCACTTGACCCTGAAATGGTCCAAGAGGTTTTGGATGTCATGATAAAGTTATCCAGCGAAAATATCACGATGGTCGTTGTGACCCACGAAATGGGGTTTGCTAAACAAGTGGCTGACCGCATCGTGTTCATGGACGAAGGCTGCATTATAGAAGAGGGGCATCCGACAGACTTCTTTGAGAACCCAAAGAGTGTCAGGACCCGCCTTTTCTTGAGCAAAATCCTTAGATAAATTTTATATATACAAAAAAAGAAGGGAAATTAATGACATGAAACGCAAACTGTACTTAGTGTTGGCGGCAATCACGCTGGTTGCCTTTGTTGCAGGTTGTGGCAACAACAACAGCAACAACAACTCGAACACAAACCAAGGAGGATCAGGCGGAGAAGAAGGGGCAATGCTTGAAGTCCTTAGGGCAGGCGTCAAGAGCGATGTGCCGAACTTCGGCATTTACGATCCCGAGACAGACACCTATAGCGGATTGGAAATCGACTTGGCCCACATGCTAGCCAAAGAGCTTACTGGAGACGAAACTAAAGTCGAGTTCACTGCAGTAACCGCCCAAACAAGAACGCCGCTTCTTGACAATGAAGATCTGGATGTCATCATTGCCACATTTACGATAACTGAAGAGCGTAAACTGGTGCACAACTTCTCTACTGCATATTACGAAGACGCGGTTGGGCTGCTAGTTAAGAAGGATGCCGGAATAGAGTCCCTCGAAGACTGCGATGGCAAAATAATCGGTGTCGCAATGTCAGCCACCAGCGAAGATGCGATCCAAGCAGCTGCAGACGAACTTGGCGTCAATGTGACATTTGAAGCTTTCTCCACATACCCTGAGATCAAAGCAGCGCTCGATTCTGGCCGCGTCGATATTTTCTCAGTTGACAAATCCATTCTTCGTGGATATATGGATGACACGACAGCAATCTTGGATGACGCTTTCTCTCCACAACAGTACGGCGTTGCCACAAAACTTGCCAACAAGGAAGTTGCCGACAAAATCGAGGAGCTGATTACCCAATGGCTGAATGACGGCACACTCCAAGAATTAATCGACAAACACCAAATCTAATTGACTACAAAATAACTTGCATTAAACCAAAGCCGAGGTATCCTAACCTTGGCTTTGGCCAAAAAAACTGCGCATTTTATGATAAACGCGCCCAGGAGTTGCTAGCATGGATATGGGCCCTTTCGCTGCTTGGCGATGGCAAAGGCTTTTTAATGATTCAAATATTTTTATCCTCGGGCTAAAGAACACATTATTAATATCATTTTTGGCCTTGTTATTAGCGCTGGTAATCGGATTCATCCTAGGCTTGGCTTCCACCTCAAGCAACAAAGCGCTCAAAGGCGTTACGCGGGCATATGTGGAATTTTTCCAAAACACGCCATTAGCAGTCCAAGTTTTCTTTTTCTACAACGCGCTGCCCGCGCTTGGCATAAAGTTTAGTGTCCGGGCAATTGGCGTACTTGGAGTCGGCTTGTACCATGGGGCATATGTCTCCGAGGTTGTAAGGGCAGGCATCAACTCAATCCCTGTAGGCCAGTTGGAAGCAGCTAAATCCCAAGGCTTCCAAACACTGCAAGCCCTTGTAGTGGTAATCATACCACAAGCCATTAAAATCATGTTGCCGCCATTGACAAACCAAGCTGTCAACCTTATCAAAAACACCTCTGTGCTCTCAACCATTGCCGGAGGGGAGCTGATGTACTTGACAAACAAGTGGGTATCAAGCGGCACACTCAACTACGGCCCTGGATTTGTGGTTGCAGGAGTAATCTACTTCTTGCTGTGCTTCCCATTGGCTTATTTAGCCCGAAAATATGAAGAGAACTTAAAGGCGAAAACAACCAGATAGCATATGCGCAATTGCTATGGAAAGAAGAAAATATGCTTCAAGTTATTAAGGACATCTTTACACCTGTATACCTGCCATACTTGCTCTCCGGTTTTTGGCTTACTATCAAGATATCAATCACAACCGTTTTTTGCAGCTTGTTCATTGGCGCGGCTCTAGCCCTTGCAAGGAATTACGAGCCAAAAATCCTCGGCAAACTGGCATCCATTTACATCGAGATATTTAGAAACACGCCTCTCATTTTATGGATGATGGCATGCATTTTTATGATCCGCTACCGCAATGCCCAAGTAAGGGGCACAATCGCATTGATTTTATACACATCTTCAGTAATGGCTGAAATCATTAGAGGCGGGCTAAACTCAATTGACTCTGGGCAGTTTGAGGCAGCGAAATCCCAAGGCTTCAATTTTTTCCAGACAATGGCTATCATTGTAATACCGCAGTGCTTGATGCGCATTGTCCCATCCTTGATGAGCCAGATTATCACAACAGTTAAAGACACATCTTTCTTGGCCCAATTCGCTATCGCAGAGTTTTTCTACAACTCAAAAGTGCTGTTGAATAGCTTGACAAAGTATGTTGTGCTTACAAGCAGGCATATTTTTGTATTATTCGGTTTTGTAGCCCTCCTTTATTTTGTCTTCAATTTTACCCTGTCTGTCCTTGCCCGCAAGTTCAGGGAGAAATACTCAGCTATGGGGAATTAATTCGCCATTATTTCACATTTTTATAGTTTTGTGGCCCTGGCAGATTTGCATGGCGTTTTTTATTGCTGTTAAGCATAAAAAACCATGCCATTTCCAGAGACTAGAAAATAACGCGATACTTGCAGCACATGCCATGGAAATATGCTTTTAGCCCATGTTTCCCAGATATATATTGTTAAGGCTCTTGGCTGCTACATCCTGAAGCCTGTAGATCAAATCCGGATGTGTGGCTTGCCTTCCCGAATACTTGAACATTCCAAAAAAGCGGGAGATATGCAGAGGGATGTCAGGAGAAATTGACGAAACCCAAGAGGCAAGCTCGCCCATATGCTCTTCAGAGCTGTTTTCATCCGGGACTATCAAGCAAGTCAGCTCTACATGGGCTTGTTTGTGGGCAAGCTCTATTGACCTTAGCACAGGGTCCAAGCTTCCTCCCAATTGCTTGTAATAACCTTCAGAAAATCCTTTGAGATCGATATTCATTGCATCAATATATGGCAAAATTTGCTCAAAGGGCTCCTCTGAGACATAGCCGTTTGTGACAACCACATTCTTTAACCCATTGCCATGGGCCAACACTGCGCAATCGAGCATGTACTCATATGCTACAAATGGCTCATTGTATGTATATGCTATGCCTATGTTGCCTTCTGGCACACAGGATGCTGCTAAATCGAGAACCTCCCCGGCGCTTGTTGGTTTTCTGTTAAATGATGCCTCCTCGAATTCCATAGAGATGCTGCTGTTTTGGCAAAAAGGGCACCTTAAGTTGCACCCGAAGCTGCCAAGGGAAAGAATCAGCTTGCCGGGATAAAACATCCCAAGCGGCTTCTTTTCAATAGGGTCTAACGCTATGGAAGAGAGCTTGCCATATGATAATGGGACAAGCTCTCCGTTTACATTCTTTCGCGCTCTGCATATTCCAAAATTGCCTTGTGCAATTTTGCAGGCATGGGGGCATAGGAGGCAGTTTGCGCTGCCGCCCTCTCCCCTCTCCCAAAACATTGCTTCCCTATCACTCATGGCGAATGACCTCAAAGCGCTCCATCTCCACAGGCTCATTGTTTCCGATGCCAGCTTTGCTCATAGCAATGGCGATTTGGTCTTGGACTGTGTCTACCCCCTCAAGATTTGGCAATAACAACCCCCGCTTCATGCCGCTGGTCACAATAACCCCATAACGGGCCACATCCAGCTCGCTTGGGCTGGAGATTGGCTCCGGCGGAGAGAGGACATCGACTTTATATACCAAGGAAGCCAGCTCGCTTGGCTCCACAGGGTCAAAACGGTTGTCTGAAAGGCCTGATGACACAGCATTTTGGATTATTTCATGGGCCACGCTAGTTGTTGTGGGCATAATAGTGCCTATGCAGCCTCTAAGGCGCCCATCCTTATATAGGGACACAAAGACCCCCGCCCTTCTTTGAAGCAAGTCTGCAGGCAAACCTGCTGGAAGCTCCATAACACTTTTGTTGTTGAAAACCGCATACTCAAGAGATTGGCGAGCCAATGTCTGGTATGCGTCTTCTTCGAGTTTGCTTTGCTGGGCTGCGTCAAGGGCAATCTCGGAATACTGCCTAAGCGTATCCCTGCTATCATCAGCAGGCCCAGGCATAATAGAAATTACAGCATAGCCCACTCCAAATGGCCCTTCATATGATAGAAGCCGGGCCTGTACTTGGCGGCGGTCAAAACATCCGGCAAGCATCAAGAATGAATTGTATCCGCAATCAGCTGCCCGCTCTTTGAGGGAGTTTGGGATCATAAAAATCGACAAAAAATCCCCTTTGGCAAGCGCTTCGGTCACTTTCCTGTCATACTCCGCCCCCTCAGGCACAGTTCCATAGGAGCTTCCAGGCAGTTTGTGGGATAAATCTGCGCTTGCCACAATAACTGTATGGCTGGCTGTGTTGTTTATCGCACGGGTTATGCATTGGCCAAACCTGTAATGGTGGGAAGGGTCAAGCCCTGACTGGGATATGCGGACAGACTTGTAATTGGTGTAGCGCTTGTTGATAAACCACATTGGAACCATAAGCCCATGGTCCAGTTTTGGGCTCCTTTCCCCTAAGTTTCCTGCAGGTATTCCGCTCCTTTCTGCTTGGACCGCAATTTGCTCAGCTAAATTTTTATCGTATACTGTATCCAAACGCGCTTTTTGCGCCCCAAAGTCTGAGAAATCCCCCTTGGCGCTATCACCAGGGGATATATGGAAGTAGTCAGTATAGATGATGCTGTGGGGTGTAATGAAAATTATGCTGTCCGGCTCCAACTCCGCTATCTGTTTTGCCACTTCGTCAAAAGCGTCGAGAGTTCTTCGGATTTGCATTTCATTTCCATTGCCTACCTCAGGCACTGCCAGAGGAGGATGGGGCAAGACATATGCTCCTACTAATGCCATTGCAATTGACTCCTTGTCTATGTCAGCAAGTATTTTGCTCTAGAAATAATGATAATACAAAAAAGATGGGCACATCAAGCAAAACGCGTCATTGTTTGGTGAATCTCTTTTTTTGGTTATAATTAAGCAAATATTATTCTCGAAGGTTATAAAAAATGGATAACAACAACGAAAACCAATCCACGAGAACACAGATTTTTAATGCCGCCAAAGTTGAATTCTACGACAACGGCTACTCCAAAGGGACCTTGGTAAACATCGCAAAGAGGTCTGGCACACCCCAAGCATTGATCAACTACTACTACAACACAAAAAAACAACTTGCCGAGGCCATATTCGCTGACTTCACCCAGAGAATATACGATCTCATTGGCATATACCCGCACTTGGCTATGCTGGACAATCTGTCAAAACACTTTATATACTCCCATATCTTTTATGGCTTGGTTTTCCCAAACGCTGCCGAAAAAAGGTTTTTTAAAGAGTGCTATGAGAAGAAGGTGGAATACAGCCCGGCCGGGACTTTGCGCAGAAGCCAGGAGATTTATATCTCAGGCAACGAAAACGCCATAAGCCCTTTGGAAACCAGGATTCTAATGTCGCTGCAAACTGCCTGCCGCAATGATTTTACTAGCACAGTGTTTGCAGATGGGCTGGATTTTAGCTCCCCTGCAATAATAAACATGATGGAAGCCGCAGTAGCAAGGTTGTTTTACATAAGTGAAACCAGGATTAATAAAGCCATTGTCACAACCTTAAGCAATATTGGAGCCATCGACACATCAGGCATCAGCTTGTTGGTTTGATTTGCCTGCTATGTTTTCTACAATGCAAATAACCAAGCAACCTGCCGCATAACAGCCAATGTCTATCCAGTCAAACACGCCTCCGAGCACAATGCGCGCCAATGGGTTGTTTTCCAACCCTAAAAACCTGATCAAGCCGAGCAGCTGGGTGACCTCGACAATAACTGCAAAAACAAATATATACAACGCCATCAACCTGCCTCTTGAAGGAAAAAAAGCTTTAGCCAGGAAATAGATGCAAATAACCACCAAGACATCACCCAAATATGGCCTGACAAACCGGTCATTTATAAAAAGGGCGATATAAGCAAGCAGCAAGAAAGATGCTACAAACAAGCAAAAGAATAAAACGCGTTTTGATTTCACTTTCTAATCGCCCCTTTTTTTCGAATTTGAGATAATGCTAGTTTGGTTTTTTATAACAATAGCGGCATAATCCCAGCGCTTTGCCCGCTCGCTAGAAGGGGAGCTTCCCGTTCGAAGCACTTTGCTACCTGCCAGCATAAGCTGCTAAAACCTTGTTTGGGCCCCAGGTCAATCTCGCCGTTATTTGCATACAGGACCGGCTTGATCCCCAAGGCATAAGCTTGGGCTCCTTTTATCTTGCCTATACGCCTGTTTTTCACGAGGTTTCTGGTGTCCTCTAAAGAAAACCAGGGTCTTCATCTCCTCAATAAAAGCTTTGACCTTTTCTACCACATCTTCAAACGCAAATCCACACTTGGCAAACTGGCTGATCTTCATTGCCACCAAGACTTCTCCACAAGAAGCAGGCTTGGTGTCGAAGACATAGCCAACCATGCCTTCCATCGCCAACTACAAGCCAGAAATTGCCGCGTGGCACATTCCTGACATTATGCTGGACAAGGTTATGGCAAGACTCCACTGTTTTCCAAGAAAGCCTCTTTCCATGCCAAAGGCGAAGCGGACCTATGCGCCCGACACAAGCTTTTAGCTCGTTTATCGACATATGCTCGTCATCAACAAAACTCTCATTGCCCACATCGATGTAGCAAGGCACCTCTTCCCTTTTGGCATCAAGCTCTATTCCCAGCTCTTTAGTTCAACTGTCGCCGATAATCTTAATACTCTCTAACAATCCACTATCCTTTCATTTGCTTTTCTTCCGTTTTACCTTGATGCCCAATCTTTGTTTAGCCATATCCATCAAGAGCTCTGCAGCGATTTTGTTTGCATAGCTGGTTATTGTAAAGCGGGCTATTGCCTCGGCCAAATCCAAGTCATCAGGCTCTTTCGGGATTTTGCCCATTACCTCATCAAGATCAATGTTGAGCACTTTTCTGTATTTCTCATAGAACTGCCCGGTGCTTTCCCCTGGAAACATATCGATAAGGATTGCCAGATCAGCGACGGGCAATACTTGTTTCATTACACATATGGTAGTAAGCTTAGCGATATGCTCTTTAGAATATTTTTTCTTATTTGCCCTAGGCATTATTCCGCTTCTTATATAGTTATTGACCATTGCTGGGGTAACACGCGAATCAGGTCCCGCATCTAGTAGCTGGTTTCCCATATAACCAAGCAACTGGTCCATGTATAATTCAATATCAGGGATCAACTCCCAATCTATAGGTCTTTGTTCTGATAAACTTTTTAGAATTTCATCTATATCCACAAAAAGCCCTCCAATATTGTTATATTCTAGCATGGAGACAAGCGCTAAACAAGATGAGCTTGTCATAAACATCACTATTGACATTTTCAATATTGCCTGATATGATATTGAAAACAACATGCTATTCAATTTATGGGAGATTGTCAAAAAAATGAAGATTAGTGTTTTTGGAGATTCAATCGGCAAAGGTGTTATTCTTGACAATGTCGCAGGCCGTTACAAAGCCTTGAAGCTTGAACTGTTGGAACCTCTGAGCCGATACAAAGAAAAAATCAATTACAGCAATTACGCTAAATTCGGCCATACCATCACCAAAGGAATGTCATTGATCGAACGTTACCAAGCAGAGATCAGCAGCTATGACTATGTGATTTTAGAGTATGGAGGCAACGACTGCAATTTCCAGTGGAATGTTGTAGCCCAGGACCCCTGCAAGGATCATGAGCCAAATACCCCGCTTGACAAGTTTATAGAAACATACAAAAGTGTCATTGAAAAAATACAAGCTACCGGAAGCCAGCCAGTGATGCTTACTTTGCCTCCCCTCAACGCCAAGAACTTTTTTAAGGCAGTCACAAAAGGCATTGACGCAAACAGCATCAAGAAATTCATGGTGACAGAGGATAGGATATACCGTTGGCAGGAGATGTACAACCTGGCAGTTGTCAAATTGGCAAAAAAGCTTAGTGTGCCGATTATTGACATTAGAAGCGAGTTTCTGCACCGCGCTGACTTCGAAGAGTTGATCGGCGAGGATGGAATGCACCCTTCCAAGAAGGGATATGAATTAATTGTAAAAACTGTTGTCGAGCATATGGCGAGCCCTCAAATGCTTGTCAACAGGATCAGGGGATAAAATGATGGGATTGTTGCGCAATTATTATTAATGATCCGCAACAATCTCTAAAGTTAAAACTGGCATCATGCCGCCGTAAAGGCGCAAGATGCCTCTTGTTTCGTTTTGTTTTCTTTTCGCACAAGCAAACAAACGGCAAACCATCGTTGACGCGAATTACTATTGGCTAGCGTCATTTGAAGAGCCAAGCCATTATCACAATTGCCAATCACAATTGTTTTGGCTTGGCTTAGTTTGGCCATAATACTAATTTTCAAAGTATAATATACAAAAACGATTGCTGGTTTGCTAGGAGGCGGCTATGGTTAAAAACTATCTGGAAATCCTATTTGACAATGAGACGCTTGGGACAAAACGGCTCATCCTGCGGAAAGCAACAAAAGGCGATGCCCATGATATGCTCGAATACGCCAGCGATGAGGAAACCGTTCGATATCTGGATTGGGCGGGCGCAAAGACTATTGATGAGGCATTGGAGGGGATAATAACCTTCCATTGGTCCCAGCCCGGAATTTGGGCTATTGAACTTCGGGAAAACAGCAAATGCATCGGGGCTATCAGTATTAATGTTGAGCCAGACCATGATAAATGCAGTTTTGGGTATGTGCTCAACCGCAATTATTGGAACAAAGGGTATATGACTGAAGCTCTGGGCGCGGTTCTCAGTTTGTGCTTTGAGAAACTTGAACTAAACAGGGTTGAAGCGATCCATTACGTGGGCAATGAAGCATCAGGAAAAGTAATGGAAAAAAACCATATGGCTTTTGAGGGCATAAGCATTCATGGAGTTAAAATCAAAGGGGTTTTCCGTGATGTTGTTAGATATGGAATTATAAAAGAGCATTGGAATTCCCTATATTCCAAGTAGCCGATGCCCATAATCCAAAAATGCGCAGCATCCTGCGCATTCCCAGCCTGGCGGCTTGCCTATGTATGCAATTCATGGGCTTTTCTGCCCATATACAGAATATAGCTCCAGCCAACTGTGATTTGGTTCCCGTGCTCAATGATCGCTGCCTTGATCCCCTCAAACAAAGCAAGCCGATTCTCCTCTGGCAATTCCAAATGGTCAGGGTAGGTGCCCAAAAGGTCCATGTACCCCTCGGCGTCAAACGGGGTGGATGTTTCGAACCTCTTGGTTTCAATATCGGAGAAGCCGAATATTTCCAAGCTGTCGAATCCAAACGCTTTGCGGGCAACGGTCGGGTTTACAACCGGCTCTCTTCCAGAACTATCCTGGCGTTTGTGGTAGAATGCTTTGTAGGCAGCTTGGATCTGGGCATTTAGGGCGCTATTGCCTCTGGCAGGCACAGCATTGTACCTGAAAAGGGCAAAGGCTCCCCCGTCCTTTAAAATCCGGTATGCCTTGGGGCACCCAACAGCCGGATCAACCCAATGGAATGATGTAGCAGCGTAAACCAAGTCATAACAGCGCTCTTCAAGCAAAGCGTCTTCAAAGGATGATATTTCCACTTTCAGGTTGTCGTAGCTTTCAAACTTTTTTGACAGCGACTCTGCTAAGTTAGCGCCAATCTCCACAGCATCAACTTGCAGGCCCATACCAAGGAAAGGCAGTGTGGCTTTGCCTGTTCCAGGCCCGATCTCAAGAGCCCTGCTGCCCCGGGACAACTTTGAGTACCCGGCGATTACCTTAAACAGCTCATTGGGATAGCCTGGCCTTGCCCAATCGTAATCCAGCGCCATATTGTCAAAATGGCCTTCTGCTTCTCGTTGCATATAACCTTCTCCTTTGCTGCGCATTGCAGGTATTCCTATACTACCTCTTTTTCAACTGCCACAAAAGGAAAAACAAAAATCCGCTATTCAAGGCATTTGCCATTTGAATCTTTTTTAGGCTGCTTATAGCTTGTATGAAATACTTGCCGCTACCTTGCCAATTATGTTCATTGGCACAATGCGCGCCACAGCTGATGTGAAAGCTCCGAATTTGCGGTAGAACAGGTTGAACAACAAGTATGGCTTGCGTTGGGCTTTGCTCTCAGGAAAACGGCGGATAATGTTTTTAAAAGAGTAAAACTGCCTGTAAATCCACCTATAGCCTGTGTAAAGCTCCTGGGGGCTCATGCCCAAGGGCGTGAAGACGACATTTGATGTGTTGTACTTTCCCAAGTCGTAGTCTGTGATCCTCCATGCCTCTTGCATTTTTTTATGGAGCTGGGTACCAGGATAAGGCGTCAGTATATGGGAGGTCAATGTTTCAACTCGCATTTTGACAAGCCATTCCAAGGTTCGCTTGAATGTTGTAGCGTCGTCCCCGTCAAGCCCAAACACCATGCTGGCATTGACCATAATGCCTCGGCTATGTATGGCATGTATTAGAGCCTCGTACCTCTCTACTTTGTTGTCCTTGTTCACATCCTCAAGCGACTTTGTGTTGACGGACTCAAATCCGATAAACAAGCTTTGGCATCCCGTCTCCCTCATTAAATCAAGCAATTCAGGATAATCCAGGATCTTTGTTGTCACAGCCGCATTCCAGACAAGGCTCATAGGCTTGATCGCCTCCAGCAATTGCTTTGTGTACTCCACATCCCCAATAAAGTTGTCGTCGACAAAGAGGATATGGCGCCCAACGGCTTTGATGTCATTGATGACATCATTAATAGGTCGCCTCACATGTGTCCTATTGTCACAGCTGTTGTAGCAGAAACTGCAACGGTTGGGGCACCCCCTGCTTGTGAGCACGACATTTGTGTACAAGTAGTTGTTTTTGTCGATGCTCCCATAAGCCGGGGAGGCTATTTCTTCTCCCCTAAAACCATCCATATCAAAGTATTCGCCCATTAGGGCGCCTTGCCCTGCATCATTGACTATACGAGCCCATACCCTCTCAGCAGGGCCAATGCAGACTGCCGAGAAATAGCCTTTGCAGTCTTCGGGGCTACAGGTGACGTGGATTCCCCCTGCGACAACGGGCACCCCCTGTTCCCGGAATCTCTTGGAAATTTCAGCAGCCCTCGGAAAAACATCCAATGTAATTGTGATGCCTACCAAATCTGCTTTTTCGCTGAAGTCGATTTGCTCAATATTTTCATTGACCATCACTACTTCATGCCCTTCTGGAGTCAGGCTTGCAAGTGTCAGCAAGGAAAGCGGCGGCGACATTCTCGCCTTTAAGTCAGTGTCCATGGGGCGTTTTATCATTTTAGGTTGAATAAGCAGTATTTTCACATCTACCTCCACTGGCATATGAGGACATATGCCAGGTTCGACACCACAACAGTTATCCAGTGGACTAGCACAAATAATGTGAACTTTCTAATAAACCAAGATGGCTCACATAAAATGACCATGTAAAAGACCGCTATGGCTATTACGGTCAATATGGCTGCAACAGCTAAGCAATATGTCAGTATTAAAGCATGGTACTCGTCATGGCGCTTTGTCCTTCCAAGGAGCAAGGCTACTACAACAACGCTCATCGCTGCCACAAATGCTGCAAGGGGCTGGTGGTTGCCGCTAGCAAGAAAGTTGTTCCAAACAGTCCAAAATAGACTGTCTCCTTCATAGCTGCCAATCCAACCAACCTTCAAGCTGTTGATGTACAGGATGAAAATCGATGCATAAAATGCGCTGAGCAAACTGATGCATAGGGCATTAAACGTTGTTGATTTCAAGTTTCTTTTCATCTAATTGTGGGCGGGATTCCCCTGTGTTTTTAACTTGGGGCATGCGCATCCTCCTCTCTGTAAGCAATGCTCCATGCAACCGCCAACAAATTCAACTTAATGCTGCTGGCGCTTGCATGGATCTTGGATTGCTTATGCAAGCACAAAGCTTCGCTCCAATATTGAACCATAGGAGCCGCAAGCAGGCAGCCTGGCTAATATATTCCTGGCGTGTAGGCATTGCTGGCAAGAAAGACTCTATTGGCGGTTGGTTATGATTTCCTGCCATCCTCATTGAATATAAAAAGCGACTCTATTGAAATATCAAAAAACTTGGCCAAATTATAAGCTAGCCATATTGAAGGATCAAATTTTCCTGTTTCGATAGCATTGATCGCCTGCCTTGACACTTTGACATGTGCAGCAAGCTCTTTTTGTGTCAAGCCAAGCCCTTCCCTTAACTCTCTAACCTTGTTTTGCATCTATTACCTCAATATTGATAATTGCGCCGTGTCAGGTTTACCTTACACATTATCTCAAACCAATCCCCTCATGTCGAGTAAACCTGACACGGCAGTGTCGAAATATCTGCAATTCCAGGTTCAATAGTGGAAGAATTCAAAACTACACTTCTATGGCAAAATAAAGCCTCTATGAAGGTTTTGACATTCACAGAGGCTTTTTATATATGTGTCAAGTGTGCCTGCTTTTAATGCGAACTCTTATGTGGTTGCGGCTTTCGAGCTTGCCAGCTTGTGCAAGCGTTCCCTCATCACATCGAAAGAAGCAATTTCTGATAGCGGCCCTATTTTGTTTGCCAAGACAAACTCTCCGGAATCATGAACAGGCAACCATGTCGCGCACAAATCCACAATTTCATCGATTATGTAGCTACCGAAAAAACCTTGCATATAAGGCGCCTCGAAGGCAAAAAGCTCGCAAGCTACCAAGGCATGCTCATATCCAGCAGGAGCAAACACTGCGTCTGCAAAATCAATCAAACTCAAAACAAGACTGGATCTATCTATAAAAACATTGTCAGAATTCAAGTCTCCATGGCAAAAAACGCGAGCCTGTTTATCGATATCCATCATTGCCAACTTCCCAAGCCGTTCTTCTTTGAACGTTTGGGGGTAACCATGCCATTCATTATAGTTTATAGCATTTTCAACAACATCAATTGAGCCGAAATCCCCACAGGGCTTGTTGAGTTTGTCACAAATATCACGAAGCCTCTGGCCGACAACCAGTTTTTCATCAAATGACAGAGTCTCGCTGGTTTTGGCGAAGGAGATCCCAGATGCCATTTCCATGATTATGTACAAAAAAGTGTATTTGTCCTCAACAAATCCGCTTGCCACAATATTGGGTGTACCAACCCCTTGGGATTTAGCCCACTCCATGCCAAAGCTCTCAATGGCAAAGTTTGTGCCTACACTCATTCCGGCTTGTTTAGGGGCGAATATTTTCACAACCAAACTGCCAACCTTGAAGACTGCGTTTGTCCCCGGATCCAAGGTTTCAACCATATTGAAAGGAAGGCACTCCCGCTCGAATATATGCCGGACAAGCGGCAGGAATGATTCCGGATTGTCGTAAATTTTTTCCCAGTCTGCCCAGCTGCAGATTTTGTATTTGAATAGGCCCATTTGTTCCAACCTTTAGCCGGTCAGGGCCTAATTTGCACTAAGTCGAGCAGGTTTCCATATAGATCCTCAAAAACTGCTTCAACGCCCCAAGGCACTGTAGAAGGCTCGCCAAAAAAATATACCCCTTTTCCTCTCAACCTTTCATACTCAGCCACACAATTGTCTGTCTCAACAGTCAAAAAGCAATTATCTCCTGCTTGTTTGCCAACAGCTTGCTTTTCTTTGTCGGTGACTGCTTTTTGGAGCACAATCTTGAATGCAACCGAAGTTGGAAAAGCCATCGACACCCACCGCAAGTCATCGCCAAACATGTTGTCAACGAGGACTTCCATGCCTAAAATCGTGTAAAAACGTATAGCTTCATCATAATCCCTGACTAAAATTGTCAGATGCCCAAATTGGTTTGCCACTATTTATCTCCTATAGCCATCATTTGTCAACCACTAACGTTATGCAAGCAGGCAGTTTAGTCCTTATCTGCCACATGCACAAAGCTTTTTCCCAAGCCTGGGACTTATTAAAAGCAAAAATCTATGCATAAAACCGTTTACTATAGTCAATTACAATTATATCATAATGAAGGCGTTGTGCCACGCTGGCGTGAACCTGGATAATAAAAATCGACCGATAACCCCTGAAACAAAATGTCAAGAACTATTGGCTATTCGTTGATATCAGTGGGTGCAAAACAGCAAAAAGCATTTCGGGATTGACGAGCATCATGCAAGAAAGGGCACAAGTATATGATGGTAGTAGCTAATCACGAGACCGGGCATTTGATTTGGGCGAAAAAGGGGCATGGAAAGGAAGTGTTGCGCGAATTCTTACGGCTTTGCCGGAAGCGCAGCGGGCAAGCATTTAATTTGCCACGGCAGACGGCGCATGTTGGATTGCTGGCCCATCGAGGAATATCGCCCTAACGCCGGGTGTTGCATAGACCCGTTTCATGTTGATCAACGATGACTCGAACTTTTTTAATCAAATCAACAAAAAGGTTACAATTTCGGGCTTTGCCGTACTTCGTTGCGGAGCATATGGACAATCTTATCACTCATGGTTTCCTGCGCTTGCAGTTTGAAATGAACCTTGACATAATAAGTCGTTTTGCTGATACGTATCACAAGACCAGGCTGGTCGGCAAATTTGGTTTCCATGGCAGTGGTTTTATCGGTAATAGTCTCAGTCTTCAAATGCGCATCCGGCTTCAGCCGCCTTTTAACGAAAGGCTTGAAGCTGGGCTTATGGGAAGTTGTCATCCAGCGCCTTGCCATGAGTGCCAGAAGCTGCTGTCAAAGAAAAACGCGGACAGGCTCAGCTTCCATCTTCACCTTTAAAGGGATAGCCCACACAGCACGGGGTTGAGCCGGGGCACTATTATGCGGCAAGCATCGCTTGTGGCTTGTTTGCTGTGCGGCTATGCTTGCTAGAAAAGATACGTAAAACGGAAAAACTGGCAAATTGCTGCTTTGCGGCGGCAATTTGCCAGTTTTAATACTTTTAGAAGCTGTTGCTCCTGGTTTTAGCGATTGCGCGACAGCCCCTTTAAAAAATTGACGGTCAAAAATCGGTCAAAATACTTTTATTGTCTTGCCATTCGAACATCGAAGGCTCAAAAACCGCCTATGTAAGCCCCAAAATTAGTGCAGGATTGGAGGATCAAACTTTTGACACCCTATATTGTTATTAGCGGCTCATTATTCTGCAGTAAATTTGATAGCGATTCGCCCCAACCTCTCACAATGATATTTTGCTCTTCAAGCTTTTCAACAACCCCCAGCTCCCGGGCGCAAGCGATACAAGCCTCGAACTTGACTCCAGCGGCTTGGGCAATTTCTATGCGTTGCCGTACTATTTCGTTCTCACCAGCTAGCCTTGCTGTGCCCCCCCAAATCACTACCGTCACTGAATCCCACCAGCCTCTCAAGAGGGAATTCACAGCATACATCATCACCATATACTGTGTTGTTTCCAAATCGGTATTTGTCCATAAAATATGCAAATTCTTTTTATCATCCATTTTTTAGTTTTTCTCCTTTAGTTTTTTTTGTTATAACAATTATACGATTAGAATGGACAAAATTCAAATTTTTGACAACATTTTTGCGAAACAGGTTATAATCCCGAAATTCCGCTCCATAAAAGGTTTAGTCATGCTGGATTTCTGCAAATGAGCCACAATCCCTGTTAAAGGGTCAATTCAAGTGCTCAGCAGATATTAACGATTCCAAGAAAGCCTGCCCGTCTGATGATCAAGAGCACTGGGCCGCTTGTTAAGGCGCAGTTCTAAGAATACATTATCATGACCACCGCTTCAAGCGGTGGCTTGGATTAGCCCCTATAAGGGGCCTATTGCTGGTAGCCCCCAAAGGGGGCGTTTGGTTCACGAATAACTGCCCAAACATCACTTTTCTACGGTATTTCGGTATGAACACAATGTGGCAGATACCATTCCACTTTGTGAGTGATAAACTTAAGCTGCCCACTATCTCCCTCTGTTTTCTGTGAACCAAGCATTCCCATTTACCAGAGGGAGACGTATTTTTCGAAGCATCGCTACTACTTGCCCTATTCTCCCACGCATAGCGTGGGGCTTAATCTTGAGTTATAGCGTTCCAATTCCATAATTGTCATTATTGTTTTTGTTTTTATCATTACTTGCAAAAGCTTGCCTGGCCAATGTGGGCTTTTTTGCAAGTGGTTTATTCAAAGGAGAAAATCCGCAATGGTATAATGGATATGCTATGCGCAATAACTGGCTGCACATAAACACGCTTTACTGCGTTAAAGCAAGTAATAGCTCCATGGAAAGCCAACCGGATAGCTAGCATGCGCTATATAAGACAAAGCCCGCCCGATTGAATTATTCGCTGCAAAATAAAGCTTGGCTGCTTCAACTGTTTGTCAATGCGTTAGGAATTCTTTGGCCTTGCAGACTAGCAGTCTGCTGCTTTGGATTGCAGTTGACCAAAGCGAAAAGTTTAGTCCATACGCAAAAGCAAATAATGCTTTACTTATATCCATCTAGAACACTGCTGGCAGAGAGGAGGTGGCGCATAATCTTATAAAGCAAATGCGCCAAAACAAGATGAAAGAATTGAGTAATGAGCATGTTTTCTATACATTTGCCCCAACACTAAAACCAGCCATGTCAGTTGCCCAAAATGAGGTTTTCGCGCTGCAGACCAAAGATTGCTTCTCAGGCAGGTTGCAATCTGATGCAGACACAATAGAAGCAATTGATTGGAATGCTATAAATCCCGCAACAGGGCCTGTGGCAATAGACGGAGTAGAACCAGGCGATATAGTAAAAATCAGTGTTTTAGATATCGAGCTAACTGGCAAGTCGGTTATGACGATTATTCCAGGCATGGGATTAATAAAGGGAGCCACAAAACCAGCTTGTGTATTAATTGGCAATGAGAATGGTTTTTTGGATTTGCCCACTGAAAATGGGGTTCTGCCATTGCCTTTGGAGTTAATGATAGGCGTTTTTGGCCTTGCTCCAAAAATCGGCAGCTTCCTCACTAGCTCTCCCGGGGACCATGGGGGGAATATGGATTGCAATATTATACAAAAAGGGGCTTCTGTGTTTCTAAAGGCAGCTGTAACTGGCGGGATTTTTGGATGCGGAGATGTGCATGCTTTGATGGGTGACGGTGAGGTTCTGATTTGCGGCGCAGAAACCCCTGCGAAAATCACACTCTCAGCATCTGTAGCCCAAGAGCCCAAACTTCCGACCCCCTTTGTCGAAACCAGTGAGGTTTATGCCACAATCGTTTCTGCAAAAACTGCAGAGCAAGCTTACAAGAAGGCTGTAAATGAGATGTTTTTCTTTTTAACGTCAATTGCAGGGCTAAACCAGGGGGACGCAGCCCGGTTGATGGGGCTTGTTGGAAATTTAAGATTTTGCCAAGTGGTTGATTCGAAAGTCACACTGCGCTTTGAGTTCCCGAAATCTTGTCTTGGATGGTTCGGGTTTAAAGGCATTGGACCAGAACAACCGGCTTTATAACATTCTAGTATTTAATTTTAGGATATAGGGCATCGATAATTCAAACCTATAGTGGACAATCCATTATGGGTTTGTTTTATTAATGCCGCTTGCCACTGCTACAGCTTGCAGATACGTTTTGGAATATCTGGCAGCGCTTTTCACACATTTTCACACATATGTCATATCTTTTGAGCCAACATCGCCCATTAGGGGTAATTGTACAAGGATGAAGCAGTTTAAACTATTGTATCCTGGCTTTTGCGCCTTTGCCCCGCCACTTCGCGAGAATAAACACTAAACGTATAAAGAAGTAAAGCCCGAAAGAATGAAACCGGAGCATACCGGCAATAATTGCTGTAAGTCCCACTTACATTTTGGGGAGGTAACCAATATGGACGATAAAAAAAAGAAATTAACGAGAGAAAACGGCGCTCCTGTGCCGGATCATCAGGATGTTCTGACGGCGGGGCCACGCGGGCCGATGGTGCTGCAGGATGCGTGGTTCCTTGAGAAGATGGCGCATTTCGACCGTGAGGTAATACCAGAGCGGAGGATGCATGCCAAAGGCAGCGGCGCTTTTGGCAAATTCACAACTACCCACGATATAACGAAGTATACGAAAGCCAGCATGTTTTCGAAGATCGGAAAAGAGACTGAGGTTTTTGTCCGCTTCTCCACCGTGGCTGGCGAGCGCGGAGCGGCCGACGCAGAGCGGGACATTCGAGGGTTTGCCATAAAGTTTTACACTGATGCGGGAAATTGGGATTTGGTCGGAAATAATACGCCGGTATTCTTCGTGCGCGACCCAATTCATTTCCCTGACCTTAACCACGCTATAAAGCGCGACCCTAAAACCAATATGCGCTCTCCGCAGAACAACTGGGATTTCTGGACGATGCTGCCAGAAGCCCTCCACCAGGTCACAATCGTCATGTCCGACCGGGGCATCCCAGACGGGTTCCGGCATATGCACGGTTTTGGCAGCCATACCTTCAGCTTCTTTAATGAGAAAAACGAGCGGAATTGGGTTAAGTTCCACTTCAAGACACAACAGGGCATCAAAAACCTGACTGATGAGCAAGCAGAGAAAATAGTAGGCAAGGACAGGGAGAGCAGCCAGCATGACCTGTTCAACGCTATTGAGCATGGCGACTTCCCGCGCTGGACGCTGTTCATCCAGATAATGACCGAGGAGCAGGCACAACACCACAGGGACAACCCCTTCGATGTCACTAAAGTGTGGAGCCATAAGGAATATCCGCTGATCGAGGTAGGCGTGCTGGAATTGAACCGCAATCCAGAGAACTACTTTGCTGATGTTGAGCAAAGCGCATTCAACCCAGCTAATATTGTCCCTGGAATAGGGTATTCACCGGATAAGCTGCTTCAAGGCCGGTTGTTCTCTTATGGCGATTCTCATCGCTACCGACTGGGCGTAAACCATATGTCAATCCCTGTAAACGCGCCGAAAGTGCCAGTTCATTCCTACCACAGGGACGGCCATATGCGAGTGGACGGAAATTATGGCGCGACTAAGGGTTACCACCCGAACAGCATGGGCGAATGGGAAGCGCAGCCTGAATATAAAGAGCCGCCTCTTGCGCTTGAAGGCGCAATGGACCACTACGACCAGTACGCAGACGACGACTGCTTCTACCAACCCGGAGACTTGTACCGCCTGCTGACCGAGGATAAACGCAAGCTGCTAATTATGAACACAGCCACAAATATCGCTCCCGTCACTGACAATATTAAATACCGCCATGCCGCCCATTGCTATCTCGCAGATGCGGAATATGGACAGCGCATCGCAGAAGCATTATGCTTGGAACTTGATAAAGTAAAAGAACTGTCAAAAATGAGCCGCAAGGATCGGTTGAAAGCTACCAGCATGGCTGAGTGGAAATGAACTTGTTTTTAGGCTTTTCGCAAGCAACTAAACTCAAGCCATTGCGAGGCTGTGATTAATAAAAAATGCTTTTTGAGATTTGGGCGAAGAGTTATGGCCATCGAATATCATGCATTTCAAAGTTTCTCCTGTCGCTTTGCTTCCCAAAAATGGCATTTCAACACAGTCTAAAGTAAAAGCAGCAATCCAGAGACCCGTTTTCGTGGCAATCTCTGGATTGCTTTGCCGTTTCTCACTTTAGCATTTTTGAACGAACTGCACATAGATGGTGTCATTATGAGGCTGAAGCAGGGAAACGCATAGGCATGGATCCCTCGGATATGCGCCAGAGATAATAAAGAAAGGAGACAAGCCGCCCTGTGGGACTCGCCATGCTCTGTGTGAATCGCATGTGAACTGATTGTGGTCAAAAAAAAAATGCGCCTGTCTGGCGCATCTGCCGGTTTAGCAGCGTATTTGCTTATTTAGAAAAAACAAGCCAGAAATGTGGATTGCCCATACTCCCGGCTCGATTATAAGCAAATTTCTCTGGTTTGTCTTAATGGTGGAACAGCCTAGTTTTGTTGAACACCATAGCCATGTTGTATTTGTCACACATTTCTATCACGTTGTCGTCGCGAATTGAGCCACCCGGCTGGGCAATGTATTTTACCCCTGACCGCTTAGCTCTCTCGATATTATCGCCGAATGGGAAAAATGCGTCAGAGCCAAGGGCAACCCCATCTAGTTTGGCGATCCAATCCTTCTTCTCCGCTTCAGTCAAGACTGGCGGTTTTGATTTAAAGAATAATTCCCATACCCCATCTGCCAAAACATCCTCGTAATCATTTGAAACATATACATCGATACAGTTGTCCCTATCAGGTCTTCCAATTTTGTCAATAAAAGGCAGGTTTAATACTTTTTCGTGATGGCGCATCCACCAGACATCTGCCTTGTTGCCTGCCAACCGGGTGCAGTGGATACGTGATTGCTGGCCTGCCCCCACTCCAATGATTTGCCCGTTCTTGACATAGCATACTGAATTCGACTGGGTGTATTTTAAGGCGATAAGCGATATTGCAAGGTCATTGATCGCAGATTGATCGAGCTCTTTGTTTTTCGTGACTATGTTTTCGAACAATGAATCGTCAATTTTGATATTGTTCCTGTCTTGTTGGAAGGTGATGCCAAAGACATCCTTGAACTCTGCTGGCGCAGGCACATAGTCTTTTTCGATTTGGATTACATTATAGGAACCGCCCCGTTTCTTCTTTAGTATCGCCAACGCTTCGTCGGTATATCCGGGAGCTATGATCCCGTCAGATACTTCCCTGGATATATAGGCAGCTGTTTGTTCGTCACAAGTATCAGAAAGAGCGATGAAATCCCCATATGAAGACATCCTGTCTGCTCCACGCGCCCTGGCGTATGCGCAAGCCATTGGGGTTGTTATCCTTCCATTGGTGAAGTAGATCTTGTCTTCAATAGCACTGAGGGGAAGTCCGATGGCTGCCCCTGCAGGGCTTACATGCTTAAATGATGTTGCAGCGCACACACCTGTGGCTTCATGCAGCTCTTTGACTAGCTGCCAGCCGTTCAACGCATCTAGAAAATTGATATATCCGGGATTTCCGTTCAAAACGGTTAGGGGTAGATTTCCCTCTTTTGCAAAAATTCTTGCAGGTTTCTGATTTGGGTTGCATCCATATTTTAGTGCTAGTTCCTGTAGATTGGACATTTATCAAACCTCCTAAAATTAAAAGACTGTATTTCTTGCCAATTGTAGCACAATTAAACCTTTCTTTACAACTAAGAGCATAACGTGCAAAGGCTTTTAGCGGCTTGCGCGAAGTCGCGAAATTATTCGCCTTTCCCGCAAAAATTATTGACCCTAAAAGTTCTATCTTGTAAATGTATCCAGTTATCTGTCTATAGACATTTAATGCAAATAACAGTATTATTTTCTTGAAAAGGAACTGGGAAAATCTTGTCAATAACCTACCACTTTCTTTAAGTGTGGGCTTGCTAGAAATTGAGAGCCTTTATTGACTAGCCTATGCCTTGGCTGGCTGTGTTGCTAAAGAAATAGGCCGCTCTACTAGCCCCTTGCTCTACGGTCTGTGTTTAAAGTTCTTGATGGGCACAGGAGCCAACCTTAAGATAACATTGGCGAAGTGGATTTGACTAGCGTCGCAAGACGCTTCAGTGCTTGCGATTAAACTCGATGGAAGAAGGCCTATCGTCTATGTGACAAACCAGCGCGGCAGGCCGATGTTGCTGACAAAGCTCCACAGAAAGATCCGCTGCCTGCTGCAAGAAGGAAAAGCAAAAGTGGCCAAGCGCACCCCATTTACTATCCTGCTGGCTAATGGGACAAGCAGCTATACCAGCCAATCACGCTGGGTGTGGACGCTGGCAGCAAAATAGAGGGCATAAGCTCTTCTACAGAAACAAAAGAGGTCTATTAAAACCGAAGCAGCGCTCCGGCATCGTAAATTTATTGTCAATATGCTCGCAGTCCGGGCGCATACGCAGAAAGCGGAAAACCAGCTGCCGGCAACCACGTTTTCTGAACCGGAAATCAAAAAAAAGGCGTTAGGAAAGCCAACAAAGCGCCATATTTAGTACATGGCCACCGGCTGTTCGACAAAGAAGGCAGGGAGTGGCTTATTATTGGCAGGAGAGTTATTGGCTACTTTGACCTGTGGGATTTAAGCGGCAACAAACTTAACAAATGCAGTTACAAGGTCAAGAAAATAAAATTAATAGAGATTAGCAATATTCTATTGGCTTTGAGTAAGGCCACAAAAGGAGGCGCGATTCCTCCCCCGCCTGGCAGCAGCAGTAGCCCTTGCTGCCGCTTGAAGAAGGGGTATCCTCGCGAAAGAATGATGAATAAGAGAACCAAGATCGCCATAATAGTATTGCTTGTGCTTTTTATATCGGCATGCTCTCCCCAATCAAGGTATGAAAAAGCTGTTAGGCTTATGGAAGATGGAGAATACACAAAAGCTGCAAAACAATTCGCCAAAATCGAAGATTTCGAAGACAGCGGCTTGCTGGCACAGCGGTGCGAAGAGGAAGTTGTATATTTGAAGGCCAAAGAATTATTCGATTCAGAAGATTACTCTGGCGCCCAAGAGTTGCTGCTGTCAATCCCAAGCCATGATGCAGCAAGCATAATGCTCGTTGATGCCACAAACGAGGTTACCTACGCCATTGCCATATCCCTTGTTGGAGAAGAGCGTTATGAAGAGGCAATGGATGTATTAGTCGGCATTTTAGGGTTTTCTGACGCTTCGTCAATGTATGCGCATTGCACAGAGGAGGCAAGAATCCGGCGTGAATACAAAGCAGCCCTAGACTCGATGGCAAGCAAGGATTACAAAGGCGCATATTCGATCCTGGCTACTCTGGGGGGATATGAGGATTCAACCACGCTAATGTCAGAATGCCGTGAAAAATCCTATATTCAAGCGGGGCTTTGCCTTGAAAATGGCGAGAAAGCCCAAGCTTACGACCTATTGTCATGGCTGGGGGGCTACCGTGATTCATCAGAGAAACTCAAAGAATGCATTATCCCTATGCCATCATCCGGAGTCATACTCAAACCTGTCAGCGGCAGTATTAATGTGACACTCAATTGCACTGATCCTGATAACGGCTTCTATTTTAAAGTATACAAAAGTGACGGGACGTTAGCGCATGTCTTGTTCGTCCGCCCCAATAGCAAAGCGACAGCGAAGCTGCCTTCCGGCACATATTCGATCAATGTGGCCCGTGGCGCTTATTGGTTTGGTGAAGAAGAGATGTTTGGCTCAAAGGGCGTTTACCAGCAATTGCTTTTCAACAACGGAAACGACAGCACATTCAGCATTAGATCAAATTACGATTACACGATCAAGCTAGGGGTAACGGACGGGAATGTGGGGACAAAGGCTATCAACCCAGGATCGTTCTAGAGCTTGCTTGCGCTTAGCGGATAAATAACCGATTTATGCTCCATTTTCCATCACGCAGCCGACATTGCCAAAAAAATATTGGCGCGCAACCTTTATGGGGCTGAGGCCAATATTCAGTAGACTAGGATTGGTTATGGTTTGGGGACATCGAAGGTGCCCTGGACGTGGATGCCTCTTACCATCATTGTGTTTGTGTCTGGGAATGTGACGATATCGGTCTTGGAGTCTTTCACATCAAAGTCAATAAAGATCAGCGGCTCAGTCTCTGAAGTATTTGAGAGGACGTGGGATCCTTTCTCGCCGGTTGGGAAGCAAAGCATGTCGCCACCTTTGACATCTTTTTCCCCGTAGAAACAACGCAATTTGCCCGTGCCGCTCACAACGTAGAAAATTTCCTCGCTTTGGTCGTGGAAGTGGTACCCAAACGCATAACATCCTACAGGCACTTCAATAAAAGCAGCAGATACAGTGTCAATATCTTCTCCAGCCACAACCGGCTTAATCATAAATGTGTTTCCATCCCGTTCCCTGACTACAGCTTCAATATCTGCAATGTTTTTTATAATAAGGTCTTTCATGATTCTTCTCCAATTTCTTTTTTCAGTGTTTTTTATCACAAGCGGTATCAATGTTGAATGACGGCACCGCTTCGCCCTACTATAATATACCACAAATAGGCAATTAATTTTGATTTTTTATTAGACAAGAATAAATAAAGCGCATAATGAAACACATAGCAAATGGGGCATAATTCAACGCATTCAGTTTTCCGTCAATGCCCATCAACAAGGAATATTTTAAAAAATCCTAACTTGCACAGTGGTGCTAAATAATATATAATTTCATCATCTGAAAGAATAGTTAAAGGAATGATGAAGATGAGCA
>WRIE01000027.1 GCA_009782875.1 Eubacteriaceae bacterium
CTCATCACAGAAAAAGTCCAGCTATATGATGGCATCGAGAGGATAAATGACAACTCATACATTTTTCCAAAGGCTACGAAAGCCGCTTAATATCGAGTGGAAAATCTTTTCGTCATCGAGTATAATATGCTAAGAAAGGTATACAGAATAAACTAACATTGGCTGAATTGAAATGTTAATTGAATACCACAGCGAAAGAGATAATTAATGCCAATATCCCGCAACAGCTAAAAAATCGTGGCGACTTTGGTGACCGCCGCGCCCTGTATGTTTCCATAGGGAATTCCCCTCAAACCTACTTGTTCTATCAACTATTATCCTAGATTTTGGGAATTTCCCTACAATTTTGATTTTATCTTAGCTCGTTTTCAGCTATATTTGGCCAGCTTTCCTGTTTTGATGAATGCAGCAACCCGCACTTTTCATACAAATAGGCAGAAAGATGGGCTAAAAGCTTTCGTTGAATGTTCAAATTCTCGCACCAGTTGGGTTTGCTAGCGTTTTGGAATCGCTCTTCAGCAGTCTTTCGAGTTATTAGCACAAAGCCTCCCATTGTCCTTTGCGCCTTTGTCTCGTTGATGATAAAAAACCGCCAGCGCAAGCGCTGTCAAGTCTAACTTCCAAGACATCATGGAAATGGATGCATTGCCAGTTGTCAGTGGTTTACTTGGAAAATATGAAGCTTGCTTGGCAAAGTGTTTCTCCAGCCAATTCTAAACGCAGTGAAAACACTGATATATGCGTCATTGATGTCGTCCATTGGCAAATAACGCATTAATTCAAAAGGGAAATATGTAAATGCCAGTTGTATCCTTTCGCTGTCCCAATCAAATGGGAAATACAGGTCGACAGCCCCAAACAAATGCAGCAGCTCATGTGCTATAGTCGCAGAAGAAAGAGCAAATTCGTAGGTTTCATCCGTTGAGTGAAACGCTACAATACGCTCTGCATAGAAATTTTCATGCTCTTCGTAAAATGGGTCGCATATCAGTGAATAGCTATGGCCTTTTTTGTTCACATTCATTATGATGCCGTAATTGTCATAACCTGGATACCCTGCTTTCAGCCCTTCCAAGAAATTGTTGACTGACCCATAGCTTGTGCTTTCTTTAAAAAAGTCGTCTGCCCAAAAATCCCATTCATCACCAATTGGAATAGCAATGCCAATATCAAAATACTCAGCATTTCCAGCATTGGTGGAGGATATGGAAAGGTCTTGGCCATAAAATGCCGCTTGGCTCTCAAGATACCTAAAAGCCTCATTTTGAAGGCTTTGCAAACTTGCTTGCGCTTCTGGATCCCATGCAGATTCCTTGTCATTAAAAAACACGTTAAATAACATGCATTTTCCAATCAAGCGTTTTGAGCTCCCAGCATTCTGGTCAGGCTCAAATACGCTGCTTTCCTCCCAATTATAAGCCTTGTCTATATCGCTTACGCCAAGCTGGCCAAGATAGTAGAAATAAAAACTTTCTTCAAGGCGCCAGCCATTCTTGGTCTTGGCAGCCCTCATATGGCCATCTTTTATAGAATCGCTTCCAATGATGTCAAATGCGAACTCGATCTGGGAAGAGGAAGATTTAATGACCCTGATTGTCTCGATATCGATTCCCGCTGTGAAATCTGTGAAATACTGCGGGTTCACTTTGGTTATCCCATCAGATTCAAATACTTGCGGTGTGCCAAACATAGGTAGTGTAAAGAATGGCCCATACGCGTCACTGCCAAGGTATATTTCTTCAAGCTGCTTCGTCAGGTCGCGAAAATCAGTGTACCCAGGGCTCTCGGCTGGCTGGGTTTCATACCCATAGTAATCTGCGTTGAATATCGGGCTGCCATTTTCCGTCAAGTTTACTAGAAAATCAATTGCCCATTTGTCTTGCGTGACAAGCAGTCTGACTTCATCAATGGCTTTGGCGCCAAGTTGGCTTGGGCTGCAGGCTGTTGGCAACAATAAAAGAAGAGTAAATATAATAAAAAACAAACTGGCCAGCTTAACAGATTTAGATTTCAAGGCCTGCCTCCGGTTCAGTAAAAATTGTTATGTATACTTGAGTATCGCATAGCCGTCTTCAAATATCTATAGTTGTATAAGAATAAAATGGAGCTTCAAGGATTGATCTGCTCCATTTTAAAGGCTTGTGCCTAAATGTTTTAAGTTCATCAATTGGTTCCAGAGCATAAGGCGGAATTTGTGTGAATCTTCCATTCTGATTTCGGCTCTTGTATATATCTGTGCCAATTCACGACCAGCCATGCAAATCTACCGGTATAGGCGACAACTCAATAATTCTGTCTATGAGAGCCATGAATAATCCAGCGCCCTCATTAGACCAGCAATCAATCTCATAGGTTTTGCCGTTGAGCAATAAAGCAGCGTTCCAACTATCTTCCCAATCCTCTTTCTCTTTGTTATATCCGCTAGCTTCCAACGCATTTGCCATATCCTTGAGCGTCTGGAAATCGACGCTGCTCAATTCTTTTTGAGACGAGGTTTCGATCTCGCTCAGAAAATCGAGTTGTGTAATGTCGCTGCTTGATCTAATGCCCATACTGCATTGGAGCGTACCGTCTTGGCTCAAGACAAAATAATATGACTCGGCAGTGGTGCCGGTTGGAAATACAGCAAGGCGCATAATCTCATTTGCCCCTTGTGAATCCTGCTTTGGAATCATATCCATTATAACCGATTTTGCCATTTCATCAACTTTTTTTACCATCCCCTCCTCTGGTTCATCCGGGGGCGCGTCAACTTGGATTTCTACCGTGTAGAATGTATCGTTATGGAAAAATGCCGCATATGAGATGTAGCTGAGATAGCCATCGAACTTTTCCTTCAGGTCTTCACGCACATCAAACACTGTCCTGCTTATATAATCCATGAGGCTTCCGTTTTTTGTACTGCCTGCTGTATGCGCAACAGCAATGCCAACAATATCCCAAACATTGCCGGGAGATTCATAAATTAGTTTATTGTAAGCCCCAATCTCAAAGTCTTTGCCCCGAAAATGATTGCTAGGCTGGTGCTCTGGCTCAAAAGAGCAAATCTTGATATAAACAGTGACCGGCAAACCTTCTTCGATGCGCCGGTACACTTCCTCGCTAACTTCGTCTGTGCCGTAAGCGTAATCATGAAAATCGATTTCGTAATCCCATGTATTTGTCTTCGTATAGTGATAAGCGAGGACCTTAGTGTGCGCCGGCTCGTAGCCGGTTGACGACGCTTTGGGGTAGAGGAATTGGTCGCCTAACAGCGCTTTGAGCGCGCCCATGCTTTCAATCGCCTCGCCGCCAGATTCATCTGCGATGGAACATGCTGCCAAGCAAATCGCCACAATAAACACAATGCAGGCCGCGAAAATCTTTATTTTGCCCTGTATGCTGCTAAACTGGTTCTTCTCTGCTTTCTGATTGCCACGCATATGAGCCCTTCCTTTCAAACCTTTGAAATGCGCTATTCGGTTGATGCCATGTTGCATTGGGTTGCGCCATATGCTCAAATTGCAGGCGCCCAATAAAGAGAATATACTAAATGCCAATGGTCGTTTATACTGTCCTCGCCATCCAGCATTACTCCCGACTTTCTGTACCACAGTATCGTATCAACTCTGTCGGCCCTATTGTACATAGCAGGAAATTTATTCTCAAACCCGATAGAGCCTCCACGAAACTCGTCGTCCGATAATGAATCACAAAAAACCCTAATATATCTTGAAAAAACAATATCTAGATCATCTTCTGTCAAATTGTATTTATTTATGGCGCTATCGCTAATAAAATCAATGTCAGCCCGCTGGATATCCTTTTCACCATCAGGATTTAGCTGCCGCACAATATATAGTTTGTATTTAATACTCTCGCCGTTATCTTCTTGGACATTGCTGGCTTTGGATAATGAGACTGTTCTATAGCTTTCAATATCATCCACGCCAATTACATAATCTGAAAGAGATTCGGCAAGTTTATTGAAAATCTCTTCGTTTTCCGTAAAATGGTTTATATATTCTGGCATATAATTCTCTTTGTAATGCTCAATGCACTCTTCTCTGCTTTTCGTGCTGCCAAATAAACATGAGGAAAGAAATACTGCTGCAAAAACCAGAGCCATGAGCGTTAACAATATTTGCCTTCTTTGCTTTTTCATCATTCCTACGCGAGGATACCCTTGACTAAAGCGGCAGCATAGCACGCTGCTGCGGGAGTAATCGCGATTACCTCTTTTCTGGTTTTTTGCAGTGAAACGCAGGAGGGGTTAGTTGCCTTTCGCTAATATATCCCAAGATTTGTGTGGTTGCAACGTTCCTGCCCCCCCAAACTTTTGGCCTTTAACCGTTGTGTGCAGAATTTAGGCATGCGTGCGGGGCAGCTAATACTTATGGGCAACTCAGCGCGCTTGACACTTAGGATAGCCAACCTCATAAAGACATCATGCCTTAATATCGCCACAAGCAAACTCTTCAAGCCTCATAGCGGCTAAGCGGCAGGCTGTTTTTTTACCAATATAATAATATATCAAAAGCGTTGCTTAGGCAATGGCTAGCTATGTTATCCAGTTTGGCTTGGCGCTTAAGTATTCTCCTTTCTTTTGGCAGTTTTTTGTCGTGCCAAAACCTGTCGGGCAAGGCGCCAAAATTTCATACACAAAAGTATCCCTGTGCGCTCGCTGGAACATTGGCTAGCGATCGATACGCATTGCGGCTGCAGCTGTGAGGCTGCTGGCCACTATTTATGCTTTAGCCTCAATGCCACAAACCAAGATCGCGCTGGCCGTCCATTAGCGGGAATGCCGAATATTGGCGCCGCCTCTACTGCAATTTTCGTTATTGCTATATGCCAGAGAACCGGCGGGCAATACTGGCTGCATGTTCTCTGGTAGCGTTATAGGCTCTTGCACCGCAGTCCTTGAAAGTCAAAAAACTGTCTAAACTGCATAGAATTGGTATATCCATAGCTTATACTAATCTGGTAAAATAGGGTATGTTATTAACAGGCGATACCACAATCCTGTGGACTTAATTCGCCAGACGCGTTATGTTGGCATATGCTGCTTTTAAGAATAGCCCATATGCCAACATAACGCCGCTTAGCCTTTTATATGGCTTGGTGTTGCCAAGGCCTAGTTGGCTAGAGCCCCTTGCCCAATTGTTGTGTTTATATATTTTTTATCTGTTCTGAATGGGTAAGGATAAGGGATTCAGCCGATACTCCATAGGACAACAATGCCAAAGCGGATTTATCTGGCAATTAATTAAAAGAGATAGGCATCCCTCCATACTCTTATTCCTCTTAAAGAATAAGAGCATGGAGCGGGGGTATCCTGCCTGAATCATGATGAATGGAGGTATAAGAATAATGGCAGCTTCAAGCGGAAATTGCTTTATATGCGGCAAGACCGCAGGCAAAATTGCAATAAAAAACCACGTTCTCAAAGAACACAATTCGGGCGGCGAGTTATGTTATCTACTCAGGGCTGAGGGAGCCTACGACAAGGATTATTGGCTTTATTTCACTGTTTCCCTCGATTCATCCCTCACTGATTTAGACCAGTTTCTACGAAGGATCTGGTGCGAGTGCTGTGGGCATTTGAGCGCCTTCACCGTTGGCAGGAGCAAGCTTGGCAAGGCAAGGAAAATGTCAGCGTTTAATATCAAAGACACTTTTCTTTATGAGTATGATTTTGGCACGACAACAGAAATTATCTTGACAGTGGTTGACAAAATTTCACGTCCCAGCCGGAAAGAGGCTGTGCAATTGCTCGCGCGCAATATACCAATGCAGGAAGGATGCGATGTATGCGGCGCCCCGGCTTCATTAATTGATGTTTACGAAGGCGCGATTTATTACGAATCTTGCGCAGAGGATTTAGACGATGAGGAAATGTTTGTGCCAATTACAAACTCCCCCCGGTCTGGAGAATGTGGATACGATGGCGAGTTGGATATATGGTCAATTGACCTTGGCAAAGCGTTCCCGCAAACATAAAAGCTCTGGGCGTGCCCTGCCATTCCCTCCTATGGCATTGCCCGCCGCAATTTGGCGTCATCCGGCTCCCTCGCTGCTTTCGGATTCCCTTGTTTGCTTTGTTACGCTGTCAGCGCCCTCCATCAACCTGGGAGAGCCTCCCGGGTTGACGCAAACACATCCAGTGCCATCTGCGGCTCTACAGCTATAAGGCTGCTTGCCAATGCGCCGCTGCTGGAAGCCTTTGGCAAGTTAGGTTTTTATTCGACAGTATTGGGCAGCGAGTTTTTTTGGTGATAAACGAATGGCAACATGCTTATAATAGCTGCTTTCCAACTGGCGAAATGCGGCTGCCAATTATATGGGGCATAGCTGTTTTTATGTAGCTGCAAGGTTTCATAATAGCGCCCAATTGTTTTGAAATCCAATCGCATCGCAGCTAAAAGCATTCTTGCTGAAACTGTCCAGTCTTCGAATGTGACTTCAAATCTAATCGGTTCTTATAAGACGCTAAACAAAATATTGAACCGCCTATCTTTTTATGGTATAATTCTAAAATACTATGGGTACCAAAGACGGGGGAGCACGTAAGACGAGGGTTTGCAACTTCATCATATTTTATGAAAGATACCCCCATCCCAAAGCACTTTGAGGGAGGAATGCTGTCCTCCTTTTGTTTTTGTTGCTAATGCAAAGCCACAATCTTGGTGCTTTAACAATCTTTAAGCGCTTGGCAGATTACGGCGCCCTGCTATGCTCTTTGGCAACTGCACATAGGGTGTTATGGGTTTTGGACATGAAAATGTGCAAAGCACGCGAAATGCGCTCTGTTCGCTATATGGGTGCCCGGCGCTGCAGCGGCTGGGCAAATCCCTGCCGCTGCAAGCAAGCGCAAATCTGCCTATAGCAACGCCGCTGCCGAAATATTGGGCAAGAGCCACTGGACAGCCCTCAAGCCCTATTTCAAGCCAAAGCGACGGCAAAGCAAGTGCGGCGCTAATCGGCGGGCTGCACGCCGGCTTTTGCCCAAATGGCATAAGTGCAAATGTGAAATGTGACAACCACAACCGCAGGATGCTTCAGGCAGTGGCAACCAGGCGGGCTGGGGCAACCAAAAATGGATACCCCAATAGAGAAACCTATAGGCAATCAATTTAACAACCCGGTAGATGATGATTTTCTATAAGAGCAATTTGATGTTCTTTAGTAGCATTGGTGGAGATAACGCAAGTGTCCCAAACAAGCAACACATTGTTATTATTTCTTTATAGCCAGAAAACTGCCGCCAATACTAGCGATCAATAATTTCAAGTTTTTTGCAAATGTATAAATACAGGATTTTGTGTCCTCAACTTTACAGCGAATCCCATGGAGCCCTGTCCCCAGGCTACCCTCCAAAACTTCAAAAATGGCTTTCAATAAGGACTTTGAGGGAATTAATCCCCTTTGCCCCTACCCTGTTTTCACTCGCTCAAAATGGCATTGGATAAATGAAAGCCAGAAGCGGCACATTGCCCCTGATCGGGTAGACGCAGAACATCCTGTATCCATCACATCTTCCTATCTTGAAAGAATAGCACATCCATCTGCCATTTATATATTTCTCTAAGGATGTTCATACCTAAAACAACAAACCAGAATCAAGCCAGCAACCCAGGGCTTGAAGCGGGGGCTTGTGGCGGAATTCTGGCACATGCCCTTGTATAGGGGCTCAACGCACTACGTTACCCATGAATTAGGTTGTTTTAAGATGACAGAGAAAACCAATATTATTAATTAAGACTGTTAGGTGTACTACCTACAAATGGGAGGACTATTTTTTGAGACATTTTTTGCCATATGCCAAGCGATATGCGCCACTGTTTTTAATTGGAGCGCTCTTCTCGCTGTTTGGCGCACTCGGAGAGGTTACACTGCCGAATCGTGTCGCAGGCCTTATCAACCGGGGGATTGTCACAGTCGAGCTTTCTGAGCTCTTCCAAGAAGGGCTTGTCATGGTGGGGCTCGTTATTGTGCTGCTCTTCTTATCTCTTGCGGGTACTGTAATCACAGTAAGGGCGTCTATTATGCTTGCAGCCGATATCCGTGAAACCACATTTCGCAAAATCCAAGAGTTGTCATTCACCAATCTTGACACTCTCCACACTGGCTCTTTGGTTACCCGGCTTACAAACGATGTCAACCAGATCCAGCTGTTCGTAATGCAGATTTTGCGTATGGGGATACGCGCCCCAGCCCAGATTATCGGCGCTTTGCTAATCGCTTTTAGAATCAACACACAATTGGCGATGATTATATTTGGCGTTGTGCCGATTTTAGCGACGTGTATCACAGCAATTATCATAGTCGCACTGCCACGCTTTCGCCTGATGCAGAGCTGTATCGACCAGACAAATACGCTGCTCCAGGAAACCATGACTAACGTGCGTGTGATTAAAGCCTTCGTGCGTGGCGATTACGAGGCTGAGCGTTTCGATAAGGTCAGCGAGCAGCTGCAAAAAGCAGCTTTGCGGGCAAACCGGGTCATGCTGCTCCAGCGCCCCTCAATGACACTCGCCATGAATGTCACCACCATTATAATCGTGTGGCTAGGCGGGCGCAAAATCATAGGCGGCGAGATGCAAGTCGGAGATTTGACTGCATTTACCGCTTATGTCACACAAATCCTCAACTCGCTGATTGGGGTGTCCACTATGTTGGTTAACAGTTCCCGCGCAGCAGTTTCCGCTGGACGAATTGCCGAGGTGCTCGACACAAAGGTTGATTTGAACGACGATAACGCTTCTGAAAAAGATCGCGCAATCGGGAGCGGCAGCGTGGAATTCCGCAACGTTTCTTTCAGGTACTTCAAAAGCAGCCCTAGCGCTGTTTTATCCGACATCAGTTTCAAAGTGGAATCGGGGCAGACGATCGGTTTGGTCGGATCGACGGGCAGCGGCAAAACAACACTGATCCAAATGATTCCACGCCTGCTCGACCCCGATGAGGGCAGTGTGCTCGTCGATGGCATCGATGTGCGCGAATACGGCTTGACACCGCTGCGAAATGCTGTGTCCATGGTGCTTCAAGACAACCTGCTCTTTTCGGGCAGCATCGCTGAAAACCTTTCTTGGGGCAAGGAAGACGCTTTGGAGAGCGAGATGGCTGAAGCGACTGAGACAGCCCAGATCCGCCTGTTCATTGAAAGCCTCCCAGCAGGCTATGAAAGCGAATTGGGCCAAAAGGGCGCAGGCCTGTCTGGAGGGCAAAAGCAACGTATGTGCATTGCCAGAGCCTTGCTGAAGTCCCCACAGATCCTGATTTTGGACGACTCGACCAGTGCAGTCGACACTGCCACTGAAGCGAACATCCGGGAGCATTTGACACGTGTCATGCCAAACACCACGAAGTTTATTATCGCACAGCGCATCTCCTCGGTGATGGATGCTGATAAAATTCTCGTTCTCGATAGCGGCCGGCTTGTAGGTGAAGGAACACACCAAGAGCTTCTGGCGGATAACACGACTTACCAAGAAATTTACTACTCTCAATTTAAAAGGGAGGAAGATATTGCATGATGGATGATATAAGGTCACAACGTCTTCAAAAAAAATACCAGTCACAAGCTGAAGCGCACAGCACAAATCGACAAATAGCCGCGCCGAAGGATCTGCCGACTGCAGGACAGGGCGGCGGCGGGATGGGGCGGCGCTTTTCTGGCGGAAAGCCCAAGAATCTCCAGCAAATAGTAAAACGCCTCTACTCCTATCTGCGCGAAGAGCGCATAGCTTTGGCATTTGCATTGTTTTTTGTCATACTCCACAATTTTGCAAGCGTCTATGCGTCCTATATGCTGCGCCCCATCATCAACGACCATATTGTCCCTGTCGGCGGCGTTGGAGATGCTGCTGGGTTGGCAAAAGCCTTGGGATTTATGGGGTCGCTTTATATGTGCAGCATGTTGTCACGCTATACGATGACAAACATCCTGCTGACTGTCTCGCAGAAGGCGCAGCGCAAGATTCGCAAAGACCTCTTTACGCATTTGCAACAACTACCCGTCCGATTCTTCGACCAGAGCAACACTGGAGAAACCATGAGCCGCTTTACAAACGATATCGACACTGTGGGCGAGGTTCTCAACAACACAGTGGCGCAGATACTGTCAGGCGTCATCACTCTAACCAGCACAATTGGTTTGATGCTTTACACCAATGTGCCAGTGGCGCTCATTTCGCTTATATTCCTGCCCCTGACCAAATGGATCTTGGATGGGTTTACGAAACGCGGCCGTAGCTTTTACAGCGCCCAGCAGGCGGCGCTCGGCACGCTGAACGGCTTCATTGAAGAATCGATTTCCGGGCAAAAGGTTGTCAAAGTGTTCTGCCACGAGGAGATATCCACCAGCGAGTTTGTCTGGCTCAACCAAGACTACAGAAAAAAACAGCTTAGCGCCCAGAGCCTGGCTTCCGCCATGATGCCTGCCATGCTTGGATTGAACAACCTGAACTATGTTGTGGTGGCCGGTGTGGGGCTCCTCTTTTGCATCAACGGCAGGCTTGACCTCGGCGGCCTGACGGTGCTCGTAAACTACTCACGCCAGTTCGCGCGCCCACTAAACGACCTGTCGGGGCAAATGAACACCTTATATTCTGCATTGGCAGGCGCTGAGCGCGTCTTTGAAATCCTCGACACAGAGCCTGAGCCCGCCGATTTGCCTGATGCTGTGACCTTGGAAAATTGCACAGGCGCCCTTTCTGTCCAAAACGTCTATTTTGGCTACAATGCCAAAAACCCTGCAGTTCGTGACATCACATTTGAAGTCTCCAGCGGACAAAAGGTTGCCTTTGTCGGATCGACTGGCGCAGGCAAAACCACAGTCGCAAACCTGATCCCGCGCTTTTACGACATATCGGACGGGCAGATCACCATTGACGGAATCGACATCCGCCAGATCAAGCGTGCAGATCTACGAAAGCATGTCAATATTATTTTGCAAGATACGCATCTCTTTACCAAAAGCGTGATGGAAAATATCAGGTATGGGCGATTGGACGCAACTGATGAAGAGGTGATTGCCGCGGCTGAAATGGCCAATGCGCACAGTTTCATCCTTCAGCTCAAAGACGGGTACGACACCGTTTTAGAGCACGACGGCTCCAATCTCAGCCAGGGCCAACGCCAGCTTTTAGGCATCGCGCGGGCAACACTGTCCGAGGCGCCAATCCTTATCATGGATGAGGCTACAAGCTCAGTCGACACACGCGCCGAAAAATCTATCGAGAAAGGTCTTGACCACCTCGCCTCCAGCCGCGCGACTATTGTCATCGCCCACAGGCTTTCTACGGTGCGAAACGCAGATTTGATCCTCGTGATGGAACAAGGCAGGATTATCGAGCGTGGCGACCATGACACACTGCTCCAGCGTGGCGGACGGTATTTTGAGCTGTACACCGGCTTGGCTGAGCTAGCATAGTGCAAGACATATTTTATAGTCGATCCGTACCAGGCATCGATTGATATGTAGATTGCACGGCTGCAATCTGCTCCAATAACGCAAGTCAAAAAAATGAAAGTGGGGCCAAATGTGCAAATCCATGCACATTTGACCCCACTGCCTATTCCAGTTAAGGATTTTGCCGCCAAGCTTCTTTCAAACGGCAAGGGAAAACACCACACAGATATGCTAAGGTCCAGATAGCCTTTGGCTTATCCGCTGTGCGCCTCCCAAGAGCTGCCCAAATCCACCCCTTTCAGGTAACGGGCGTGTTATGAAAGCAGCATTCCCATTTCATTTGAAATCATCCAATGGCTGCAGAAAAAACAGCGCCAAACACCCCTGCCAAGACGGTCAGCAATATAGGGTTGACATTGAATTTTATATTTGCTACTGCTGTCGCTAAAAAAACTCCAAAAATTATAAATGATATCGATCCCATTGGATCGCTCAACAGCATTGATCGGTCCATGCCTGGCTTCATAAGCACCCCCAAGCCGACAATCAAAGCCGCTGCGGCTATAAGCCCTACCGCAGCCGGTTTGATGCCGTTAAGCACTCCGCTCATTATAGTGTTTTCACGGTATTTGTTGATGAATGCCATTACAAGCGACACCAAAATAAGGGATGGCAACGAAACACCTACAGTCGCCGCCAATGCGCCCCAAAAACCGGAATTCAGATAACCGACGTATGTGGCTGCGTTGATGGCGATAGGTCCAGGCACAATCATGTCAAGGGCATTGAGGTCAGCGAATTGGACTGCAGAGATAGAGAACTTTTCGCACTCTACCATGATCATTGACATCATTGCATATCCGCCGCCAAAACCCATCAAGCCTATCTTGAAAAAAGTGTAAAACAATTTCAGGCAATCAAAAATAATCAATCCCCGCCTCCTTTTTTCTCCATTTGGCGTTGGTGGAAATAACCTGCTATGCCTGCTGTTAGCACCACCAGTGGCGTGCTTATGCTGAAAAAAACAATTGAGCTAAATGCTGCAAGCATTACAATGACAGAGTACGCCGATTTGATATTGTGTGTCCCGAGGGTGTAGGCTGCCGCTAGGATAAGGGCTGAGGAAGATGCCCTTATGCAAGCCATAGCGCCTACTGCGGGTCCGGTTTGTGGTATGTATTGTGTTGCTATTGTTGCTGCAAGCATAAGGACAAAAGCTGAAATAGTAGCGCCAAAGCTGGCGACTAGCATGCCTATGGTTCCTGCTGCCCCCCGGCCGATAAATGTTGCGCAATTTACTGCAATGACTCCAGGGAGTGTTTGCGAAAGTGTCGCATATTCAAGAAATTCTTCTTTGCTCATCATTTCGTACTTTTCAACAATATCCTTTTCTATGACAGGCAACATTGCAAGTCCTCCAGCAAAAGTAAAGGTGCCGGCCTTAAAGAAAATGATAAATAATGGCCACAAATTCTTGAAATTATTTTTTTCCATACTAATCCTTTAATATAATAATTAGTGTTTGCTGCTGGATTCTATTTCTTAGTATTCTAACACTCCAGATTAAGTAAGTTTTTTGTATACTTTGTGTTTCTAGCGGATGATGTGCAGCAATGGGATAAAGCAAGCGAATAAATTTCCGAATACTTGCAAAGAGACCTGAATACCAGTTGACTCGGCTCTAACCGCAAGTTGTTTCTTATATTTGACAAATATTTGCTCACGACCTCCATCACTTACCTTCCCATACCAATTAATTGCTGGTGCTGATTGAATATAACCAGCAAAAAAAATTGCCAGTCATAATGTGATTAGCCCAAAGCTCGAGAAAACTGTCCCTGTGGATTATGACAATTGCTAAAATAACATATCAAGAGATTTTGGGGATCAGCGAGTTTCTTGGTCTCGATAGGGTATAGAGACCCGCCATTCTCTGCTAGAAAGTCGATTTCACTTAAGTCCATGTCGCTGTAGGAAAAATATAGTGGCTAGTCAAAATCACCATTTTTCCATAACTCATGAGGATTTCGCTTAAGGCGACAACTCAAGAAAGCCCCACACAACCTTCACTCTTAAGTTCTAATTTTAATAGCGTCCACAGACTTGCCCCACTCAAGGCTATTGACTGTCTGGACAAACTCTCCCCCAACTTCCTTGTAGGGAATTGAAACTGTGCTATTGGCATCGTCAAACGACAAATAACCTAAGTGCACCAAAAGCGTCAAAACATAATCTTTGCTCTCGAAACTGGACATGTCATTTGAAAATGTCCTGGTTTGGACTGGGATTTGCGCTCCTGCAAGCATCGCAATAATGTCTTCGCGCAGCCCCCCAAGATCCATTTGGATATATGCTTTCAGGGCTTCATAAGTCTCTGTCTGGTTCCAATATGAGCGAAAAAAGCCTGTCCGGGCTGACTGGACAACTGACCTTGGGCTATACATGGAGAGCTCAACATTTTTTGCGTTTGCGCCAAATCCGCTTCTATACTTCAAATGGTAACCGTCGTACCAAGAGCGCATTTGTTCCATCTCCACACCATGACCTATGCAAAGAGCGTCCACTTCTTCTTCTGTGAACCCAAAATATGGCGCAAGGGCTTGGGGTTCAAGCATTGAGTACTCGTCAAACATATTAAGCGCGCTGTGGGTTCCGTATTTTTTTATCGGTAGAATTCCAGTCATGTACGCCAGCGCCACATACTCTTGGTCTTTGAGCCACAGCCGGAGAAAATCGAGATAACCTTTCTGGGATGCATGGTCTTCTTTGTGTTCCCTGAAGATACAGTCCCACTCATCGATTAGTATCACAAAAAGTTTTCCTGTTTGCTCATATGTTTCACTCATAATTTGGAGAATGTCTGTTTCATCCGCAAGAATAACAAAGGGATACTCTTTTTTGATGTCTTTTACAATTAGCCTCACTATTCTTGATAGCATTTCTGCAATATTGGTTGTACTGCTCAAGAAATTTTGCATATTCAGCATCAGGCAATTGTATTTATTCAAATGCTCCAAGAAGCTTTCATCGTTATGGATTTTCAAACTATCAAACAATGCCCTGGTTTCTTCACCACACCCGTAATACGCACTGAGCATTTCAATTGCCATAGTTTTGCCAAACCTTCGAGGGCGGCTGAGGCAAGCATAACATTGCTGGGTGTTGATGATTTGGTTTGTATGTGCAATTAATTCGCTTTTATCGACATATATCTGGCTGTTTAAACTTCTTCTGATCCTATTGCCGCCTGTATTGAGCAAATCACCCATGATCAGCCCTCCAATAGACTTATTGTGCCGAATTCGTTTACTAATATTATATCACCAGCCTATTCCTGTTAAAAATTCTTACAGGTTTAGGCCAAAAGAAATTCATGGGCAAATTCGTGTTTAGCCCATTTTTTAAATCTGCACAGATTTTCACGGGTGAAAAAACGCCTAATTATGTGTGCAAATTAGCTACAAATAACAGCTTGTCTCCACCAGTTCATGAATATTTGTCCTCAAAATTGATATAATATATTCCTCCTTGATATAAAAGGCAGCGACGATCTGCGATATAGGGGCTTGAAATATTTATGTGGAACTATTCACGTTTTTATGGTAACATTGTCATTAATCGAGTTGGAAAATGTCGTGGACAGATATTATTTTTTAAGATGGTTGCCTATATGCTTTTTTTGTCTGCAGTTATTATTATATGGTTGGCTTTTGTGTATCTATTTTACAAGGGAAACAGAGAAAATTTTTCGCTATCGAACGCTCTGCTTCCATTGCTGTTGTTTAGCATAATATTGACGATTGATTTCCACTTGAATTACCAAACTGCAGCGAATCCATTACTCAATGACGGTATCGGTTGTTCAGGCTATTTCTCTTATTGGATTTTAGGGGACAATGGATGGAGCCTTCCCTTATTTAGAGAAGCTTACGATTTTGCTACTTTTATTACGTGCATATTGATTCTTCTATTTGCGACAACTCTTATTGTTGATCCATTTAAGAAAAAAGGGAAAACCTGATGCTGGCAGCTTATGGAGCAATTCCCGCAGGTGTCTTCCCTTCATGTTTTTTCTAGCTTGATGGCAGGTATAAGCGCCTGCCTGCTCTTTCTTTAATGGCTTCAAGATTTGCCCAAATTCCTCTATCTACACAGCTTAACCTTATTTTTTTTCTATTGCCCAGTTTTAGCGGCTTCGATTGCTTCCAATAATCCAGCGGACAACCGGTTTGTATTGCCAAAAAGGCAATATCTTGGCTGCTATTGTATAATACTCGCTTAGTTTGCATAAATGCCGCTGGCGCGAATTGAAAAATAATCTGCATGCTTGCTTATAAAATTTGGAAGTCAATTGCTAATATGAGGGCTGGCCCACATAATCTACTTAAATTGGGAATAAAAAAACCGGGGCAAACACGCTCCAGTTTTTGTAATATAAGCCCCGCTTAAAACCCAGGCAAGCTCTCGTTGTCATCAAGATACTTTTTTATGTCATCATCTTCGCTGGAAAGCAGCCCTTCAGAAGCCAGGATGCTTTCCATGGCTGATATCTCGTTCATGACATCCATCGACTCTGTGAAGTAGATGCTGTCGTGAAGCTTGAGGAAAGCCGTGACAAACCTTTCCAAGGCGGCTTTTATCTTCTCCTTGGTTTGGGTTATGCCAGGGGTTTGCACCTGTTTAGCCTCATAGTTCGCATATGTCTCCATAAGTTTCAAAGCTGTGGGCAGATAATAGGACATGAATCTACGCACACTTTGAAGGTCTGTAGTGCGCTCGGCGATTGCCGAGAATATTTCGCTAGTGACACCTTCAATCCGGTTTATCAAACTGTTCATCTCAGGATCAGCTATTCGGTCATTTACTGCCTTGAGCTTTGTGATATATATGTTGGCCTCACTTGCAATGGGCGAGACAGCTTCTGGTTTTGGAGGAAGTTGCTGGGTTTGTGGGGCTTGTTGGTAACGGGTCACATTCGGCTCCACGTGCCTTGGAACACTTGATGGCTGCTGCTGGTTGAGATTCCTGGCAGATGGAGGGATATAGGTAGGGTTGCTTCTGGTAGAACGTTGGGTTCTCTGGTTTGTTCTTTGCTGGTTGTACCTTTGTTGCTGGTTCCTTCTTATATTTCGTCCTGACCTGGTTGAAGTGTTGGAATTATTTGATAGTATTATTACGATTACTGCAATTACAATGCCAATAAACCACATGCTTATCACTCTGCGCCTTTCTTTTGGAATCTCTGTCTTGCATCTTGCTTAATTATAGCATATGTTTTACGGAGTTATGATGAAAAGTAAGTTTGCATATAGCATGTTGGCAGCAGGCTTTAATCTTTGGCATGGAATGCCAATGGTTTTAAAGAGTTTTGTAATACAATATTATTAGTTAGCGCTGTTTTGATGGATATATTTTTGGAGGATAAATGAAATTTATTGATAAGATAATGAGAAAGTTCCCCCGTGTGGGAATCGAGAATTTGATAACCCATGTCATCGCTGGGACTGTGGTTGTATATATGGCTGATTTTGCTTTTAACTTGCGGTTGTCCAGCGTTTTATGGCTGGATTTCTCAAAAGTGCTTTCAGGGCAGGTCTGGAGGCTTTTGACATTTGTTTTGATCCCTGAAGAGAGCAATTTCATTTTTTTTGCTTTGATGCTCTCTTTCCAGTTTTTTATCGGCAAGAACCTGGAATCGTTTTGGGGAACCAACAAGTTCACCTTCTACTATATATTCAGCATGCTTTGCACGATTCTGGCGTCAGTGATTTTCCCGGGCATGTATAATGGCTATTATATCAACTTGTCGCTATTTATCGCTTTTGCCGTGTGTTTCCCTGAATTCCAGATCAATTACATGATGTTCATACCATTGAAAGCAAAATACCTTCTTGTTTTGTATTTAGCTATTGTCGGCATTACCGCGATGAGGGCTTTGGGGTATGGCCAATGGAACTATGTGATGTCGATAATTGCTTCCCTTGCCACTCCTATCCTTTTCTTCTGGCCTGACTTCAGGGATTTTGTAAAGAGGGAAACAATAAGGGCCAAACACAGAAGAAAGTATAGATAAGGTTTTGCTATGCTGTTTCAACGCAAAAAAAAGCTAGGCATCGCATTTAGCGGAGGCGGTGTAAGGGGATATGCCCACCTTGGCGCATGGCAATGCTTAATTGACAACAAAATCCAAATGGCTGACATGGTGGCAGGCACATCTATCGGCTCCTTTATTGGATCTTGCTACTGCTTGGGCATGGAGCCGGGTCAAGTCTACGAATACGTATGCGGGCCGGGGACAGACGAGTTTGGGAACTATACTTTTTCTAAAGGGGAATTCTTCGATTCAATAAAGGAAGTATTTTCAAGGCCTTCTAAAGTATTTGCCCTGCAGAAAGACTCATCAAGCTTGGAAGGGCTGGCATTGGGGCTGTATGGGGACAAGCAGTTTTCAGATATGAGAATACCCTTTGCTGCGATTGCGACTGATCTTGCCTGCGGGCAGGAAGCGCAGTTGAGGGATGGATCTTTGGCTTTTGCATGCCGTGCTTCTGCCGCCGTGCCCGGTTTTTTCACCCCAGCAGAGAAGGATGGCATGATACTCGTTGACGGGTGTTTGACTAACAATCTGCCTGCAGATTTGTTGAAGGCAGAGGGCATGGATGTGGTGCTGGGCATCACATTGGAGTTTGACAGTTTCAAGCCAGCCCATTCAACAAAACTTACTGATGTGATGGGGGCTAGCTGGCAGGTGGCTTCCCGCCATGCTTATACTAAAAATTACAAATACTGTGATGTTTTGGTTTGCCCTCCTCTTGAGAAGTATGCAAAGATGAAGTTTTCAATGGACAAGATGAAAATTGAAGAGATTTACGATGCCGGGTATGAGGCAATGGACGCAAAGATACATGAATTAAAGGAGCTGCTGGGCCCGTCAAAGAAGTTATGGTCTTTGAAAAACTAGCTAAATAGCGTTGTTGGCTTGGCGCTACTAACAGGATTTTTTAACAGTATGCGATAAACGCCCGCTAGAAAATTGGCTTTTTTGCCGCTTGCCAATTTCCACAAGGCCATTTCAAACAAACACAAACTGGCGCAAAACACAATAGGCAAGCTTGATGCCCCCCCTAAACCAGGCTAAATGAAAAAACCTGGGTTTTGCCTTGGAAAAAAGCTGTCACTCTTAATTCGCCTGGCCCTTCTTTTTTGACCACTACCCTGTTGTCCATAACCTTAGCCATTGAGCTGTCGGAGATTGATATGATCAAGTTGTCAGTAAAATGCGCGATTCTCTCCTCCCCTGTGGCTTTAATGGTATATAAGGCCACTACGGAAAACTCGATTATGCTGTTTTGGGACAAAGACGTATTTTCTGGTATAGTCGCCATGATAGTGAAGCTTGCTTTTGATATGTCTTTGCCTTCATGTTTTTCAATTAAGCTTTTCAGCTGGCTGTTGCGGGAGACAATTCCAGATATGTAGTAGGAAGCTATTGCTGCGCCTATGGCGACGAAGATAGCGAAGACAACAAAACCAGCCCAAGGCAATATACTAAAAGCCTGGGGATTTTGCTGTTTGGCAGCCGGAATCGTGTCAACCCTCGTTTGCTTTCTTTTAGGTTTCGGTAGCACATCGCGCTTTTCTAATTTGAACAAGTCGTTCGTGAGGGTATAGTGTGTGTGCATTTGAGACACCTTTATTGGTTTTTTGTTAGAAATTCGTTAACCTCGTCTAATTTTAGCACATTTCGCAATAAAGTGGAACGTTGGATGTAATCATTTACATCGCATTGGCGGGCTTCTGCAGGCTGCTATTAGTCAAATCAAGCAATTTTACTTGACACCGCTGTGGATGTATGATAACATACTAAAGCTAGAGGGTGTGTTATGGATGATATGGATGAGCGGATCATGGATTCTATGCTGTTGGATTTGTACGGCAGCTTGCTTACAGACAAGCAGCGGGAAGCGCTTGATATGCACTTGAACGAAGATATAACAATATCCGAGCTGGCTGACGAGTCCTATACCAGCAGGCAAGCTGTTTCTGACCTCATCAAGAGAACCAAGAAATTGCTTCGGTCATACGAAGAGAAGATGGGGCTTTTAAAAAAGAGGATGGTTCTCGAGGAGAGGATAGAGGCAGTTATCGTTATTGTGAAAGAGTTGCCTGGCAGCGGGGACGCAGTGGCTTGCTTGGAGGAAGCCAAGGAGGCTTTGTGAGATATGTTTGACTCTCTATCCGAAAAAGTCCAAGGCGCTTTTAAAAAATTAAGAGGCAAAGGAAAACTTACGGAAAAAGATATTGACGAGGCTCTTAAGGAGATTCGCATGGCGCTTCTTGAGGCTGATGTCAACTTCAAAGTTGTCAAGGTTTTCCTAAGCGATATCAGGGAAAAATGCTTGGGCGAAGAGGTATTCTCGTCCCTTACTCCAGGGCAAACCGTTATTAAAATCGTGCACGGGGCAATGTCCGACTTGCTTGGGACCACTGCAAAAGACCTTAAATTGGGTGGAAATCCTTCTGTCATTATGCTTGCAGGTGTGCAAGGGTCTGGAAAGACCACCAGCGCAGCGAAACTTGCCCTTTACCTGAAAAGGAAAAACAAGCTGGTTGTGTTGGCTGCTTGCGACACCCAAAGGGCGGCAGCCGCAAAGCAGCTAGAAATTCTTTCCAAAGAGATAGGCATCGACTTTTTTACAGCAGAGGGCAAGTCTCCAGAGCAAATCGCCACAGACGCCCTTGGTTATTCAAGGCTGAAAGGCGCTGATGTGTTGATAGTAGACACAGCCGGCAGGCAGCATGTGGATGACGATTTGATGGATGAGATCTCACGGATCAATGACGCTGCAAAACCCTCAGAGAGGCTGTTTGTCGTTGATTGCATGATGGGGCAGCAAGCAGTGGACGCAGCCAAGTCCTTCAACGACAGGCTGGAGCTCACTGGGTTTATACTGTCCAAGGCAGACAGTGATTCCAGGGGAGGCGCAGCTTTGTCAGTGACCCACGCCACAGGCAAACCTATCAAGTTCACCGGAAGCGGCGAAAAGGTTTCTGACTTTGAGCAATTCCACCCTGACCGTGTCGCATCCAGGATTTTAGGCATGGGCGATGTGATGAGTTTGATTGACAAGGCCCAAGCTGTCTACGATGAGGAAGCTGCCGAGAAAATGGCCAAAAAGATGGTTGAAGGGTCATTTACCTTGGAGGATTATCTGGACCAAATTGAGCAGATATCCAACATGGGCGGAATTGGCGAGCTGTTGAAGAGCTTTCCTGCCAACGCCAAACTAGGCGAAGACGACTTTGAGTCAGGAACCCAAGAATTGGCCCGGACAAAAGCGATCATCCAATCAATGACTGTCAAAGAGCGAAACAACCCAGCCATTATCAACGCTTCAAGAAAGAGGCGCATTGCCGCAGGCAGCGGGACAATGGTTTCGGATGTGAACAGGCTGCTCAAAGGGTTTGAGCAGAGCAAGAAGCTAATCAAGGCTATGAGTTCCGGCAGGCGCGGGGGCATTGCCCCCGGCAGGATGAACCTGCCGTTTATGTAGCATAAATATGGGCATAAGGAGGAGACAATGGCGGTTAAGATACGCTTGAAGAGGATGGGGGCAAAAAAAGCTCCGTTTTACAGGATTGTTGTGGCTGACGCCAGAACAAAAAGAGATGGAAAGGCTATCGAAGAGATAGGGTTTTACAAACCCGTTGGCGAGAAACAGCTTGAGATAAACGAAGAAAAAGCAAAAAAATGGCTCGCAGTCGGAGCCCAGCCAACAGATACAGTCAGATTTTTGCTAAAATCAAAAGGCTTGTTATAAGCCGGAATGTTGGGTGAGGTTACTCTTGAAGAATCTTGTTGAGATTATCGCAAAGGCTCTCGTTGAACACCCTGGCGAGGTTGAGGTAAAGGAGTCCAGAAAAGGAAACACAGTTCTCATCAAACTTCATGTGGCACCTTCAGACATGGGGAAGGTTATCGGAAAACAGGGGAAGATCGCAAAAGCTATCAGGGTTGTTTTAAAGGCGTATGCGACTAAAGAGGACGTTTTCGTGGAACTGGATATCGAATAGTCGGGATTTGAGCAAGCCCAAGGCGATGGCGCCTTGGGCTTTTTGGGTGGAGTACATGAACCGCCGACCGGCTTGTCCGCCAGCGCAATGCTAAACCCCTCTTGAAAGGCTGCCAACTGGTTGCATTATCTGTGCTTTCGTTTTAGGTTGATAGTCTGGGTTTCGCCGCCATTGGGCACCGAGTAGCTCAATTGCCCTTTTTTGTAACTGAAGAGCTTTGTGTTGCTGTCTAAAGATAGTATTGAAGCTTCAGTTTTTTGCTTGTTGTTGATTGATACCCATGAGTGCTCCCTTGCCTTTGCGGGAGGTTTCTCATAGGTTCCAGACCATACCAAGAACCTGGAATTGTTTAGCTCATCTACCCAGTAAACCTCAATTGAGCCATTGCTGATTTGGGCTTCTTGGTATGTGTTTTCGGAAGGGGAATTGGTTTGCACCCAGATGCCATTTAAATCATTAGCGCCTGGACTCAACTTGGCACAAAAAACAACTATCCCCGACAAAACTGCCAAGCTTGATAAAAATGCGGCAAATCTACGCATGTGCGGTTCCTCACTGCCTTGAGTTTTCTCTATTCTGGCTATTTATATACATGAGATATGCATGGCTGCCGTGTCTCCAAGGCAAGAACGGGCAGTCAGGGTCCATCGTTATTGGCTTGTTATTTTGCATAATTCCTTCCAATTGAAGCAGATGCAAAACGGGCCAGCCAATCAAGGCTGCCGAAATGCCGGTATGGCACCAAATTACCATAAAAAATCTTAAGCAAAATGAGAGGGCTGCATGGCAATGTTTCTTCCAATCCGCAAGTTGATTCTTGCAAGGGGCGCATCAATTTTGTACAATTAGCCCACAAGGATAATTACCCAATGGAGGGGATTTATGATAGAGCTACCGGAGGCGAGGACCCTTGCCAGGCAGTTGGGCGAAGTTTTGCATGGAAAAAGTGTTGTTGATGTCAGTGGGGCATTTGAAGGAAAGTTTTCCTTTTATAGCGGCGATCTTGAATTTTACAAGGACAAGCTTGTTGGAGGGGCTTTTAGCGAGCCAGAGAAGCGCAACTTCTATGTGGAGTTGCCAATCGGAAACCAGTTGCTGTTGTTCAGGGATGGGGTGAACATCCGCTACTTCGAGCCTGGCGCCAAACTGCCAAAGGCGAGCAAACTCAGTTTGCATTTTGATGACGGGTCAACCATCGTATGCACAGTGTCAATGTATGGGTTTTTGGGGCTGCAGGAAGCGGGGAAGGAAATCGAAAATGAGTATTATGGGCTTGAGGTTTCGGGGATTGGAGCTTTGGATGAAAAGTTCACCCTTGGGCATTTGGCAGGGCTTGCTGAAGCGCCGGGCTCGCCAAAGCTTTCAATGAAAGCTTTTTTGGCGACAGGGCAACGGATTTTGGGGATTGGCAACGGGGTGTTGCAAGATATCCTGTTCAATGCCGGCATACGCCCAAGACGGAAAGTTTCCGAGCTGGGGGACGGGCAGCTGCCTGTGCTTTACAACTCGATCATTTCGACTTTGGAAGAAATGGCCAGGTTGGGCGGGCGTGACACTGAGAAAGATTTGCATGGCAATTACGGGGGATATGCGACCATTATGAGCTCAAAGGGGTATAAAAATGGGTGCCCCAAATGTGGCGGAGGCATCACTAAGGAAGCTTACATGGGAGGCAGCGTATATTATTGCCCTGTATGCCAAGAGTAGCACGCCATTGGCAGCTATCGAAGAGAACTAAACCGCAAAAAGGCAGACTTTTTGCATTCATATCCGAAAGCGGGGAAATGGCGCATAAGCCTATCAAACAAGCGCTTGAAGCCATCTTCCTGAAAAGCGGCCTTAAGAAAGCCAGGAGCTATAATCACAGGTGGAGCTCTATGGAAGACAAAGCGCTTTATATATTAGCAAAATTCGACGGCGCAACACAAGACATTTTTACAGGATACTACAACATGCTTTCACAAAATGGATTGATTGGCAGCCAGACAAAAGGCATCCCCTATCATTTTACGTTAGGAAGCAGAAGTGTCGATTGCGAACTCCAAACGATTATCGACTTTGAAAAAATATGCTCTAACACATCATCTTTTAAGATAAGCCTTGCTTATTTAGGCTTATTCGGCTTAAATGTGCTGTTTATCAGCCCAAACATGAATTTCGAACTGCTTGGGCTCCAAAGCAGCTTCTTTCCAGACAGTGGCTACGGTTGCCACTCTTGGGCGCCACATGCTACCCTCCTGATAGACGAGCCGGAAATAATCCAAAAGGCGGTCCCAATTGTTGCAGAAAACTTCACGCCTTTTAAAGGGGAGATTGAAAGTGTTGCATTATATGAGTTTTTCCCAATGAGGCTCATTTGCGATTTTAGCCTGAATCGAGCTTGACAAGCCTCATTGCAATAATCCAAGTGTATAGATTAATTTAGAGGATGGTATTTATCAATGGACCGTAAAGAAATCGAGACAGTTATCCAGAGCTTTTTCGACGCGGACTATGAGAGGGATGCAGACAAAATGGAGGCTGTGTTCCACGAAGGCTCGGAATTCTTCGAGCTTGGCAAGGACGGTGTGCTTGTGAAAAGGAGCGGCAAAGAATTCGCTGGAGGCATGCGGAGATTTGCTGGCATCCAAGCGGATTATCCCAGAGCAGAGGAGATTTTATCCATCGAATTCACAGGGGAGAATACTGCAGTTGCCCGGACAAGAATGCGCGTTAGAAACACGCTGTTCACAGACATTTTGTGCCTAATGCGCCTGGACGGCAAGTGGGGCATCATCGCCAAGATCGCCTCCGGAGTGCCGATAGGGTGAGATTTCTCCTGGCGACTAGCTATTTGTTGCTTGATCGCTGTGTTTTCTCTTATCTAAACAGCAGCGCCTCCAGTGCGACGCTAAATACTGCAATTACCATTTCGACAATCCATCTCACAGGCATGGATACACTGCACGATGTTTTTTGAGCTTGATCTCTGCAGCAAGGGGCTAGCAGATGCTGACATGGCAGTTCTGGCTAATCCATCAAGTACAAGCATATGCGGATAACAAAGGCTACAGCATAGCGGACAGGGAGCACATAACCAGTGCGTTATGGACTTGCCGAGAATATGCAAACCGCATCTACAAAAGCGAGGGCTTTGGAGCCATAGCCCCTGTGCAAGAGCGGACACGGTGAAGCGCCACATTGCTTTTAAAGACAATTCGCCAATAGTGGCAATAGGCTATCACCAGATACTTGCCCCAAACAACGATCGGGGCACTGACAAGCTGAATTCAGACCTGGCATTATTGGAGCTATAGCGCATCTGCCGGAGCTATAAAACTCCTGTAATAAGCATAAGCTCTTTAGACCTGGCAGACTACGCAAAGCCATGGCAATCGAAACCTTCAAAAAGCCGGGGGCGGCAGAATACTGCAATGATGTTTTTATAGATCTGCAGCTTACTGGTGTTGGCTCGAATGGCTTGGCTTGGCGCAACCAAAGAAGAAGGCCTGCGACAGGTAGAGCTTGTGAATATGAAAACCGCAACGGCAGGACAGTCGAGAAGATGCTATTTGACTGTTTACACGATCTTTAATTATCTTAGGGGGCAATAGGAGGCTGTATTGGTTTTCGACTTTACACAGCTTAGCAAATTAGCCTTCCCTGATTCTTTTTGACTCGGATTACACCATTGCGCAAATCAACACAATCATGGCAAGTATCATACAGATTGACCGAGTCACAGAATTTGCATATTTAAGATATAAGCTGCTAACAAGCCGCCAAAACCAAGACAGCTTCCTGAAAGGACAGTTGAAAGATATTTTCGCCATGGCTGCCAGAGCTACGCCTAATGCCTAAACCTGTTTATAATATCAACTACAATCTATTGCTTATGGCTCTTAGGATTTGATGGCTTCAGAGGCGCTGCCATGCAATTTTTCATCGCATTGTTGCACAATACGCTTTTGTAATTTTAACGAATAACATATCCTTAGTCATGGGATATGCTTTTGACTATAGATTATACATTTATAAAAATTATGCAGCCATAGCTTTCCAGCTTCTGCGACAAGCGTTTGCACTAGCTGGCGCAGTTGGCATAAAGCGCAATAATAAGCGGTTTTTGGGCATAATTTTCACTGCAAGCGTTATTTTTCAAACCGTTGTTTTTCGAGTATAATTATATCAATAGTTTTCTTAGATGAAGACAGGCTTTTACGGGTCCTGGAGGTGTGAGGTTAGCTATGGATAAAAAGAAAAATCAGAATTTCTTGTCGGGAGCTGCAGTATTGGCAGTTGGCGGGCTATTTTCAAAGGTTTTAGGATTATTTTTTCGATTGCCTTTGACTAACATGCTTGGTGATTACGGGATGTCGTTTTACACCAAAGCTTACCCCCTGTATAACACTTTTTTATCGGTTTCAACTATTGGGCTTCCGACTGCTGTGTCCAAGATGGTGGCTGAGCGCTCAGTGCTTGGCAATGACTCAGGGGCAAAAAAGGTCTTCAAGCTAGCGTTGAGGCTGATGGCGACCATTGGGGCGGCCTCGTCAGCATTGATGTTCTTGGGCGCAAGGTTTTTTGCTGATGTGCTTTACAGGTCTCCTGGCACTTACTATAGCATCATCGCCTTAGCCGCTGCCCCTTTTATTGTAGCTTTGATATCAGCATATAGGGGTTATTTCCAAGGCATACAGAAGATGGCTGTCTCTTCTGCCAGCCAGATAATCGACCAGCTATTCAGGGTTGGCTGCGGGGTTGGCGCGGCATTCCTGTTCTTGCGCATTTACGGCGATGTTATATACGGGGCGGCAGGCGCGTCGTTTGGCGCGACAGTCGGGGCATTTGCCGCGTTGCTGTTTTTGGTTGCGGCATACTTTGTTGACAACCGAATAAACAGGGCGGCAAACTTGGGGGTTGCCAATGAAAATGCTATGGATGTCTACAAGAAACTGTTGACCATCGCCCTGCCCATTGCAGCTGGGGGCTTGGTCACAACAGTGATGTCATTAATCAATTCTATCACTATCCCCTCTGGGCTTATAATCGCAGGGTTTACGGCAGAAAATGCAGATGTGCTGTTTGCAAAACTTGAAAACAAAGCTCAAGCGCTATTAAATGTGCCTTTTGTTTTGGGCACATCCCTTGCAGCAAGCCTTGTGCCGTCTATTTCGGCGTCTATTGCCCGCAATGAAAGGCGAATGGCAACTGCTAAGACAACTTTGGCTATCAAGTGCTCGATGCTTGTTTCATTGCCTGCAGCCATTGGCCTTAGCACCTTGGCTGGACCGTTGATCAACTTGCTATTCAAGGACGCAGACCCTGTCGACGCAGCCTTGCTCCAATGGCTGGCTTATGTTGTTATCTTTACACTCGGCATGACTACCCTGCAAGGGATCTTGCAAGGGGCTGGATATTATTACAAGCCAATCAAAAACATGATAATTGGTGCGGTTATAAAATTCGGGTTGAATGTAGTACTAGTCAGGATGGGGAACATCAATATATATGGAGCGATTATCTCGAGCACTGTTGCCTCAGCTGTCATATTTTTGTTGAATTTCTATGATGTGAAAAAGCATATCGGGATTGGCAGCTTGGCGGCTAGTGTAGTCAAGATCCTTGGCTGTTCTGTCATTATGGGGATGCAGGCAGTGTTCGGATACGCCTTCTTGGCTCCAAAGATTGGCTGGAGGATCGCTGCCATTGTTGTCGTGGGGTTCTGCGTTGTGCTTTATTTAGGCCTTGTAGTCATTACAAAAGCTGTCACGATGGAAGAAATCCAAGAAATCAGAGGATAAGGTAGATGGGTGAATTAACCAGTTTAAAGACGCTTAAAGAATTGATGGCAGAAAGCTCATTTTACTTTAAGAAAGATTATGGGCAAAACTTTCTTATTGACGGCAATATTGCTGAAAAAATTGTGGAAATTGCCTGCGAAAATAATCCTGGCCTTATCCTGGAAGTTGGCGCCGGGGCGGGGGCATTGACTGAGTTGGCTGTTGGGATGGCTAATGAAGTCATTGCTGTTGAAATTGATTATTTCTGTATCAAGATGCTGGAAAGCGCTTTGGGGGGCTATGGGAACTTGAGTCTAATCCAAGAGGATTTTTTGAAGACTGACATACATGGGCTTCTAAAAGAGCATATCCAGGCGGGCAAGAGCATTGGGGTGATATCAAACCTGCCTTACTACATCACTTCGCCAATCATACTTAAACTGCTTGAGAGCGGGATCAGGTTTTGCTCTATAACGGCGATGATGCAAAAAGAAGTGGCCGACAGGCTTGCAGCAGGCCCTGGAAGCAAAGCTTACTCGTCTTTTTCTGTTGCTGTCGACTACTATGCCCAGACACAAAAGCGCATGGTTGTGTCTCGAAACGTGTTTTACCCATCGCCAAAAGTTGACAGCGCAGTTGTCACAATAACACAAAGAGACGAGAAGAAAGTCAAGCTAGAAAGCGAGGATTTGTTTTTTGCTGTTGTCAGAAGCGGTTTTGGGCAGAGGAGGAAAACACTGCTTAACAGCTTGTCTGCTGGGCTGGGCAGGGAGAAGGCTGTTATCTCCAAAGTTTTAGGCATATGCGGCATACCCGAGAATGAGCGTGCAGAAAAGTTGGACATGCAGCAATTTGCGGATATAGCAAATACGATCGCTTTAGGGAAGTTTTAGCAAGCAAAGGGATTTTTGCACCATTTTTTTATTTTTCCAATATTTGACTCACACTTTTCAGCTTTGCCCTATATTTATATTCTAGGAATATTTATTCAATAAAGAAAGGGAAATAGATGGACAGCTTAAACTTAGATAGAGCCAATGCTTTGCAGGCAAAACGGTTTTTATCCATCTTTATTGCATTCCTCTTTATCATTGATTTGGGAAGTGGCTTTATGGGGCAAAGAAAAGCAAAAGCGAAAGAGCGCTTTGATTTAGCCAGATATTATTTAATGGACATGAACGACGTTGCCCATGAACTAGGCCTGCAGGTAATCGTAGAAGATGGCGATTTTTGCGCTATCATCGATAATGCAGGCAAATTTTATATCTCTGCGATGTGGGGAGGGATCAATGCCAATTCAATTGAACTGGCTGGAGCAAGCGAATACAGCATAAATGGCGTTTATGTGTCAATGGGCATTGGGCAAGCCCGGGAATGCCTTGAAGCTTGCGGGTTCGCTGTGGCTGTCGATATCGATGATGGCGGAAAAGAGGCCTGGAATAGCCAGAGAGGATACTGGATGGTTGATAGGGAGTTGGTCTACTACTATTTCACATTGGACGAGAGCGATAGGGTAGCGTCAATTATTTATGGTGAATTTGACGGTGGAATCTTGGTCCATCCAAGCGACTATGTTTATTACTCTGATGGCAATGAAGGCATCAATGATTATGGGCTGATTGATTACAGGGAGGCAATGGTGTTTTTCCAGTTTTATGAAAGCTATATCGAGTGCCTCAACGACCAGAGCGCCAGCAAGCTGGTGTGCAGTTCAAGGGAAGTTGAAGAGTACGTAAAATCAAGGTTTTCTGTCAATAGAAAGTCCAAGTACTATCTTGGCTCAGTTTATCTTGAGATCGGGAGCTATCGCTCGAGCGGGAACCAGATTTCTCTTACGTGCAAGTGCGCATCAACTGCAGTTGATAGAAGGACCCAAGCGGAGCAGGTTGTCATAGCGGTTTGGGATGCAGTGATCCAGGATGGGGTTGTCATTTCAGCAAAGCGGAGGGCTAATAGCAGCCAGCAGGTCCTTGGGGCTTTGATTGAGCTTAGGTAAACAAGTTTAGAGCATATGTAAAATTTTAGGGGCAGATTTATACCCTTTTCCGTTGCTGCTAGGGCGGGGCCATTGGTGTAGGCAAGTTTTTGTGTGCTTTGGCTTTTATTTGCTGCAGCAAAGCAAAAGCTTGCAATTGATAATATTTGAATGTAGCTTTTTGTGATACAATAATGAATAATAGCATATATGCACAATACATAGACGGCAAACAATCAGGACAAGAAAGAAATTACTGGAACAAAATATCGCAATAATGATTATTCGAAATGGCATTGTGATGGCTGCTCAAGCTACTTTGCCAAATTAAACAGGGAGGCTTGCTTATGTATAGGGAAAATGCGCCGGATATCATAGGTTTGGACTATGAGAAGGATGTGCCGGTTCTTGCAGAGGGTATCGATTTTCTTCCTGAAGGCGCAGACAAAATCGCTTTTGTCCGCAGTTTCATATTATCAAGAGGCAGAAGCTAAAAGGAGCCGCTAACAACGGTTGGACTGTTGGCTAATCGCCATTAACCGCTTGACAAGCATATATATGCAAACGCGTTTGATGGAAATTATGCTATGTGAATGAAAGGAAGATATGGATACTGTATTTGATCCAGCTGTACGCAGGGCGCAGACCAAGAAACTTGGCGATGATATTGTCAGGCGCTCGCCGGATGCTGTGCGTGTGCCGGTTACTGTAAGCACATCACAATGGCCGATCTTTGAAGCTGGCTACAAGCTTAGGGAAGGCCTTATGAATTACGAACTGCAAGACGAGATTATAAAAAATTTCCACCTCAAATTTGACGCAGACTTCTACTCGGGCTACTTTAGCCGCTATTGCGAAAGGGTCACTGCAGCGCTTGGGGGCGGAGGGTTGTTGATCAACGACGAACAGGACGCGCATTATTACATTAATGAGCCAATGGTTCTTTTAGAAGAGATCGACTATGTGCTTGAAAGCGGGTTGGCCAAGACTTACTTTGAAAAGGTGTTTCCACGCAAATACCAGAGCTTCGTTGACAAGGATGACGCGATGGCGAAAATGGCCGAGGCATTAAAAGAGGAAAATGCCTTGCGGAGCAGGAATGCCGCCATCTCTGAATACTTTGTCAAAGAGTTTGGGGTACCATCAACATATGCGTTTGCAGGGCCGAGGCCTTTGGATGATTTCTTGCAGTCTTTAGGCATGAAAGCTTTTTCAAAATTCCTTAGGCGGGCAAGCAAACAACACTTTATGGACGTGGTCAATGTTTGGGACAATGGAGCCCTCGCAACCACAATTGGCCGGCTAGACAAGCATGTTGACAACGACACACATGTCTTTGGTCTTGGGTTGACTTCCACCTCAGCTAGTTTTCTTTCGCTAAAGCAGTTTGAGATGTACCACTGGCCCCTTTGGAAACCCATGTTGGACAAGGCTGTGGAAGTTGGAATGACAGCAGGCCTCTTTCTTGAGGGCACTTTTGAGCACTTTTCCGATATTCTAAGGGATCTGCCAAAAGGCCATTTTATAATGACCACAGAGCAAGATGACGTGGCAAGGATGGCTGGTTTGCTGCCAAACCTTTCTTTCCATGGAGGATTCCCGACATATTTGCTGGGCCATGGGACTCCCCAAGAGTGCATTGACACAGCAAAAGCCCTTATTGACGCGTGCGCAAGGCAGCTTGTGGTTTGCTCTAATAAAATGCTTAGCTATCCCAATGACGCGGACTCCGATAACCTGCTGGCATTGATAGACTTTGTAAAAGAGTATAGCAAGTTTTAGTTGTTGCCACCAGCCCGATATAATCGCCTCTGCCTTGCTGGCAGAGGCTAGTTGGGCTTAATTTGCGCCAAACCCAAACAAACCGGCAAGCAACCAGCCTAAAGCACTCGAAGCTGTGGTTTGTGGCGGATTTAGATAAGCGCGCTGCATTGCCCAAGAGTATATAGGCAGGACTGTTCGTATGCGCTAATCCTGCGCTCTAAGGTTTACGGTTAAAAAACTCTGGGGGCAGGAATGGAGCCGCGAACACAAATGCGTCGGGACAGCCTGTCGAAGGGCAACTAATACCGGCGCACAGTGGTTTTATGCACATATTTTGCATATATCAAGCGCCAAGCGCAAGGGGGGGCGACCCCGGCTGCGTTTCAATGCAAAAAAAAAACTGTAAAAGGAACAATCGCGAATCCTCCCTTGCCTAGCAGCATTTTCTGCCGCCGCTTTTGGAAGGGGTGTCTTCGCGTGGGAATGATGAAATGAAATACGTGACTTTTAATGATGGAAATGGGCATGTTGTAGGCGCCCTATCGAAAGATGGGGCTGTTGTATACCCATTAGCCCAGCTCGGTTTCGATTTCAAGACAATGGTTGAGTTGATTGAAGGCTATTCGCCGGAGGTTGAAAAAGATATCGAAGCAAAATTAGAAAGGGCAGCCAATGGCCTCTCAATTGATGCTGCAACCCTTGCCGCTCCAATCCCCCAACCTGCCCACGATATAATTTGCCTTGGCTCGAACTATGTGGCGCATGCAAAGGAAGGCCCGAGCTACAGGGGAAGGGAAAATGAATATGTTTTGCCTGAGAAGGCTACTTATTTCACAAAACGTGTGAACCCTGCAGTGGCCCATGGCGAAAGTGTGCCGGCGCATGTCGATATAACATCGAGCTTGGATTATGAGGCGGAGCTTGCTGTCGTCATCGGGAAACGCGCGGACCACGTGTCCAAAGAAGATGCCTACAACTACATTTTCGGATACACAATTCTCAATGACGTGACTGCAAGGGAGATCCAGAGAGGGCATGGGGGGCAATATTTCTTCGGCAAGAGCCTTGACGGGTTTACACCTATGGGACCTTGCATTGCGACCATCTCAGAGTTTTCATCCCCGCCCGACTTGGACATCAAGTGCCGTGTCAATGGAGAACTGCGCCAAGACAGCAACACAAGAGACCTGATTTTTGATATTGCCCATGTTATTTCTGACCTTTCGCAAGGAATAGCCCTGGATCCGGGCGATATTATTGCAACCGGCACACCATCAGGGGTTGGAATGGGGTTCACCCCGCCAAAGTTTTTGAACGTTGGAGATATTGTCGAGTGTGAGATAGAAGGAATCGGGATCTTGGCCAATCCAATAGTATAGTTTTTTGCCGATGACCTTGGCCAAAGCAAAAGCAGGGCTGGGTCCTCGCCCTGCTTTTGCGCTTTTTAGCGGTTGCCATACATGCTGTTTTGTCCAATTTGATGTTAGAATATGCGCTAAGGCGGGCAGAGCGTGGATGGACAATTTTTGCCAATGCCAACACTGTCAAAGGCGGTTTCCCCATGCTGCCCAAACCCGGGAAAGCGGTAAAATAACATATGCCCACACCAGCTGGTTGGTTTTGCATCCAAACAAAACTGCGCTGCCGCCGTTTTTGGCCGTTTTGTATTGGGTTTTTTCTTTTTTGGAATCGGATTCAAAACTCGGCTCCAGCCACATTGCGCTTTGATGCGCCACCTTTATGTATGCAAATAAAAAAGGGCTGCCCTATTGCCGAGCAGCGCCTATTTCTTAAAACTGGCTATTTGATTGTATATAGGTTGTTGAGCTCTAGGTTGAAAGTATCCTGGAAAAGTTGCGCATCAAATGACACTTCATACTCGTTTTCGGCTTTGACATAAGTTGAGCCGGACACTACAAAGGGGTAAGCCCCCGACTGGCGGGTTGTAAACCAAGTTTCGTCATTAGAAACCATGATCTTCAACGAATCATTGCCGTCCCTGATTGATAACCCATTAATGTTGATTACCAGTTGGCCGTCATCGGCTACGCTTATCGAGCATCTGCCAATGGCCCTGCCGTTTCTGTTTGCGACAACAAATTGCGCAGGCTGGGTTATCAGATCCCCTTCTACTTTTATATAGTAGCTTTGGCTTGTGTTTCTGGAACTTGCTGATGGAAGGATGTATCGATTGGAGGCTTCAGGCATTGTGACTGAGCTGGAAGTGCTGCTGCTGTTCCTTTGGTATCGTCCATATTCACCGCCTGATCCATCCGCTGTTATGCTTATTGCTGCCCAAAAATCGTAATAGTAGCCCTTCCCTGTGTCAAGGCTGCCTTTGCGGCTTCCTGACACTGTGAAGCTTATCTTGCCAGCCTCATTCGTTGTGACAAAACTTCCAGCATCAGTAGTCGTATAATCGATTTCCCATCCAAAGGGGGCGGCAATGACCCACCCTATATTGATGCCTTTAGAATTTTTGGAAAAACCCATTGTCGGGTCCCATATAAATTCCCTGCCGTTAGTGAATGCGACATGCATTTCTGTAACCAAGCCGGGTTTTGAACCGGAATATGACAAATGCCATACATTTGGGTCTTTGGCGGCTCCAGATCCGCCAAGGAAAAACATGTTGGTGCAGGTATCCTCGAAATCTTTGCCCGTGCCTGTGAGATATACGGTTTGCGAATCTGCAGCGAGGGCTGCAGTAGCAAGCCCAAAGGCAATTATGGCTATAAACAGAGCCGAAAGAACCTTCTTGTCCACTTTTTCGTATCCTCCTGGAATCCTTAACCTACATTGCCGAGAAGCCCCCGGCCCTTAGAGGCGGCGGGATGAATCGGCAAGGCCGACATTGTTGAACTGTATTGACCCAAAACGAAAAGCATACTGCTTTCTTAAACTTATTATACGCAATTACTGAGAATTTCGATAATTTTATCGTATAAAAGTAAAGCTTTTCAGCAATATTTAGCAGTTTTTTGCAAATTATGCGTATCCTATTAAGAAAAAAACACAGCTTGTTGTTTTAAAGCAAGCTGTATTTTGTCATTTATATATCAAAAATCAGGAGAGGAAAAAAACCAATATATATTATGCGGGCCATAGGTATAGCGTGCGCTGCTTTGCTAAAAATTACGGGGCGATGGCTAGAAACTCGCATATCCCCTCGTAAATAGAAACGGCGATTTTTTCTTGGTAGCCATCTGTCACTAAAAGCTCCTCTTCTGCCCTGTTTGTGAGAAAGCCGCATTCTATAAGTGCTGATGGCATCTCATTGCCCTTTAGCACCATAAGCTCATTGTCTAATACTATAACCCTTCTTCGTGTCCATGCTGACGCATCTGTTGCTTTGTATTGTATTATCTGGGCCAAGATAGCGTTTTCTGGCAAGCAATCGGAGTAAAACACTTGGGGACCTTTGTTGCTTGAGTCATGGTGGGCATTTTGATGGATCGAGATTGCGACCAGGGCTTTGCTGCCAGTGATAATCTCTTTGCGCATGGACATATCCGTTTTTTTGACCCAATTTGCGCCAGGTTCTTTCAACCCTTCCGGACCTCTTCTTGTCATGACCACATAAAAACCCCTTAGGGCCAGATGCCGCTCGAGCTTTCTGGCAATAGCCAAGTTAATTTCTGCTTCCTTTGACCCAGCCCCGACTTTTCCTGGATCCCCGCCCCCATGGCCAGGGTCTATCACTATGGGCATCAGGTCCATTAAAGCAGCTGTATCAATAGTATCGTTTCTTGCTGCCCGCTTTGAATGAGCAAAGTGGGCTAAAGAAACGGCAAAGAATGCTATGCTGCCAATAAACAGCGCTTTGAACAGATAGTGGCTTTTTTTCACAATGTGCTCTTTGATACTCATGGTCTATTTCTATGCGCAGAGTGTGCTCGATATTTGCATAATATTCACAAACAGCCAAGCTGTGGGCAGATGGGCGCCAAACGGGGCGCTATTGGCTTTTGTAGAATTTTCAAAAAATCTGCCACTTGGAAATTTCGCTGATCTATGCTAAATATTGTATTGCCCGCAAGGCCTCAAATGTTAAGAATTCATTGCAAGTTACGTTACATTATATGTTTATGGTACACTTTACTTGCTGGGCTTTGCTTGGCAAATTTATAGTTATGTGGAAAAAGGCAACAATGGAGCTATTAAAAATAGAAGGTGTCACCAAGAGGATCAAGAAAAAAACAATTATCGACAATATCAACATGCAGATCAATGAAGGGGAGATCGTCGGTTTCCTCGGTCCCAACGGGGCGGGGAAAACGACGACAATCAAGATGGTGGTGGGGTTGTTTTCAATCACTTCGGGGGAGATTTACATATGCGGGCACAGCATCAAAACCGATTACGAGTCGGCAATGGCGAATGTAGGCAGCATCATTGAGAACCCCGACCTTTACAAGAGGCTGACCGGGAGGGGCAACCTGGAGTATTTCGCGGCGATGCACTCGCCCGAGGCGATGGAAAACATTGGTTCCGTAGCCCAGCTTGTGCATATGGAAGGGCATTTGGACGAGAAATTGAAGACCTTTTCCCTGGGCATGCGCCAGAGGATCGGGGTGGCGCAGGCGCTGCTGCATATGCCAAGGCTGCTTGTGCTTGACGAGCCCACCAATGGCCTTGACCCGAAGGGCATAAAGGAGCTGAGGGACTTGCTCAAGTCATTGGCTAAAAACTCCAATGTTGGGGTGCTGGTCTCCAGCCATTTGCTGTCTGAGATGGAGCTGTTGGCTGACAGGTACTACATAATCGACAAAGGCGTGATCGTCGAGGAGATTTCGGTTGATGATATAAACAGCGGCGGGGAGCATACAAAGGAATTCCACCTCGAGACTGACGACAATGGGGCAGCTGCCAAAAAGCTCACAGACCTCGGCTTTGAGGCGCAGGTGGCAGAGGATGGCTTGTCTGTGATCTGCCTGGTTTCCAGGGACGATGTCCCGAGGGCGATTTCTGGGCTGGTCTCAGGGGGGGTGGGGATTTTCTCTGCAGTCCAGGGCAAGGAGTCCTTGGAAGAGAAATACATCAATATCACAAAAGACAGTGAAATTTAGGAAGCGGGTACATAGATATGTTTTTTGCGCAATATAAAAACGAGATCCGCCGCAGCATTTTCTCCTCTGCATTTATTGTGGTTATCTCGATTATTTTTCTAGTTTTGTCTATCGCCCATCCAATTTTATTCCGCTGGAACAATACACGCAATATCAACAGAAGGTATGGCGGCTATTACTACTCCGGCATGGGTGTCGACACGATTTCGATTGACGGGATAAGCATAGGGTATGACAACCCTTTCTATTGGGAGATCTCTTCATTGACAGAAGAGATAACCCGTATTACCACCTCAGGCGATTATGCGGACCTTTCCTCATCAGCAAAAGAGCTGATGATCAAGTATCTTAACTTGGAATTGGATTATTATAGGGAGGCAGCCAAAGTGGCTACCGACTACATGGATTTCCGTGTGCAGATCGCTTACTCAGGAAGCAATTTTTTAAATAAAGTCTTTTACTACGAGCATTTCTCTGACCCTGACATTGAAGCAGTTGCAAAGCAGCGTCTGCCTATTGATTTGGCGCAGACAGCGAAAATGACTGAGGAAGAGCGCATGGAAGAATTGGCTGAGCTTTCTGGCGCATTGGAAGATTGCAGAAAAATATTCACATCAGACACCAATGCCGCATTTGGCAGCTATATCAAAGTCAGAAGATATATAGAGCAGGTTAGTATCAGAGACTGGAATAAGGAAATTGACCGTTTGGCAGAAGAGCTGATCAAAAACCCTGGAAGGTCCGTTGAAATTGAAAGCCAGATCAACGGTATGCGGACCAGCATTGAAGTCGCCGAGACGGTCAACCTGCCTGAAATCAGCTACAGGGAAGCCAACAAGATTATCCCCAATGACGGATCTTGGCAAAATGCCGCCCTTGAAAGCATGGTGCAAAACCAGCAAAGCTTTACATATACGGTGCCTGCCAAAGAAGCCGAGTATTTGTCCAGCCCTTATATGATGGAAAATTTCGATAGTTATTCGGCTTATCTTCGTTCAATAGAAAGGCAGAGGAGCGGATTCCATGAGCTGGTGCTCATTGCAAAGGCATCGCTAGATGCCGGCACGCCTGACATGTCTTTTGATCGGATGGGCTCTAGGGCTGTGTCTTTTGGATACGCTTCAGGGTGGATCGGGTTTGCGATAATATTCTCCGTGATGGTAGGCTCATGGTCGGTTGCCAACGAGTTCCAGGCAGGGACGATCAGGCTGCTGTTGGTCAGGCCAAAGACCAGGAACAAGATATTGGCTGCCAAGTATTTGTCTGCCCTTAGCACGGCAATCGGGATTTTCTTGGCAAGCTGCATTGTCAATATGCTCGTGAGCGGGATTGTTTTTGGGTTTGCGGACTTTGGGAACCCGAATTTCACAGTCACCGGGCCTGCCAGCTTTTTCAGCAAGTATTTCGCTCTGCTGGCGGCAAATTTGGCGATACTGGCCATGTTCTTCAATGTGTCTTTCTTCCTTTCGACTGCCACTAAAAACATAGCCGCTTCGATTGTCGTCCCGATCGTGGGATACATAGGGGGCAATATACTCAACGCATACTTTGCATACCGGACCATCAACGCGACACTCAAGAGCCTGATGCCCTACATGCCCTTTATGTATTTTAACTTCACTGGATTCTTTGAAACCAGCCCTTACTCTGCCATAGGGCAAATGGTTAGCAGAGGCATTGAGGTGTCGCTCGCAAAGGGTGTCACTGTGCACTTGGCAATAGCGGCAGTTGCTTTGGGGTTGTCTTTCCTTATATTTAACAAACAAGATATTACCTCCTAGCTAGCAAAATTCAAGCTAATGGTTGATGATATGGCTGATTTTTTAAACAATTATGGCAAAGGCGATGACTCGCCAACAGAGGATTTCAAAGCGCCAGAGCGCAGGATTGCCCCAAGGCCTCAAGGAGGAGGTCCTCCAAGGGGGGGCAGAGGCGCAAACAGCCGCATAAAGGAGCTGTTTGCCAACAAAGTGGTCAGGCTGGGGGCTGTCGCTTTTGGCTGTCTAATAATGGTTATCGGAATTGTATCGTTGTTCTCTGGTGTCAAGGCTGTTGACATGGCCAATTGGAGGGTAGCCGACGCCCAGCTGTGGGCTGCCCAAAATGGGGTAAACCTCCAGGTGGAGTACCTATATAACGATGCCATTGAAGCAGACAAGGTTATATCCCAAGATGTGGTTATTGGCGCCAAGGTCAAAAAAGGCGCTTTTTTCCCTATCAAGGTTTCCCAGGGCCATGATATGTCAGTCACTTTGCAAATGCCGGACTTCACTGGCGCGAACCGAAGCCAGGTAGAGGCATGGCAAGAAGAAAACTTCATGAGCAAAGTCTACTACATGACAGAATCCAGCAAAACTGTCGCCTCGGGGAAAGTCATACGCTACAGGATCGGGGACGAGAGCATCACTGGCACGGTTATCAGGAGGGACACGCCTGTATACATAACAGTCGCAAGGGGCGAGGGGGAAGCTGAGTTGGTCAAAGTCATCGACTTCAAGGGCAAGACCCATGCCGAGGCAATGATGTTTGCCCAAGAGGCGGGGATCACCATTGAAGTCAATGAGGTTTATGACGATTATATACCGCTTGGAATTATTATCAGCCAAGATATAGCGGCTGAGCAGACTATATCGAAGGGCTCTGTCATTATTATCATAGTCTCTAAGGGCAAGAAGATTGTCGTGCCTGATTTTTCATCGATGACTGAATCCGTCGCAATCGCCAGGGCTTCCCAGCTGGGCATCAGCCCAGTGGTCGAGAGGAAATACTCTCCAAGGCAAAAGGACGCTTTTGTGTCCCAAAGCATCCCGGCTGGCCAGATATATGATCCAAGCAAAAATATCCTGGTGTTGACTTATTCCCTTGGAAACACCATACCTGTGCCTTCTTTTGTAGACAAGCCCATGATGGAGTTGGAAATATGGGCTGATGACCTGAATTTGAAAGGGGCAGATATCACAATCTGGTTCGATACGACCCAAAGCAACAAGGAGAAGGGCACTATCCTCTCCCAAGACAGGTTTAATATAGTTGCGGGCATTGATATAACGATACACTGTATTGTGTCATCCGGAGACAGGATATTTGTGCCGGATTTCACATTGCTCCGGCAAAACCAAAACTACCAGTATGCCACAGTGAGGGACGAAGCAATTGCAATATGCAGCGAGTTGGGGCTTGTGCCAGTATTTGAGCAAGACTCGAACTGGTCATGGGGGCCAGGGGAAATCTGGGACCAAAGCATACCAGCCGGAGCTGAAGCGATCCAGAACGCTGTGATAGTTTTATGGTTCAACCCGGCACAAATGACCATGACAATGCCAAGCTTCACCTCTAGGACATGGACTGTGGCTGAAGTAAAAAACGCGTATAGCGGGCATTTCAGGCTGGTGTTTGTTGACGAGCAAGGCTATAGCATCCGTGAGGACTATATTAACGAGACATATGCTGTGATAATCAGGCAAAACCCAGTTCCTGGGACTATTGTCGAGGCGGGGACCACGGTGACGTTGACAGTCCAGACCCAAGAAAGCGAGCCGCCATCTGGAACAAAAATTTATGAGCCAACTACTGAAAACATACAAGTCATAAATGGCGATTGATACTAGTTGGCTTGACATGCCTGCTCCACCAAAAAAGACGTAAAAAACGCTATCCAAAGATAGCCTCCCAGATAGCGTTTTTTTTGTGCGATTTGCCATTTCAATAAATATTTCTAAACGGCACAGTGGCAATATATCTAGATTTTTTTGGTGATAGTCGGAAATAGTGTTGATTTTATAGGTAAAGCAGTCCGATAGATTCGACTTCTGCGCTAGTCCAGAATGAGTCGTCACATGCAGTCACCAGTTCAAATATCTTGTCGGCTGCATCTTCGGCATTTCCAAACACAAACGAAAAAAGGGAGCAATAACGGTTCAAG